>CAJXKR010000179.1 GCA_913055815.1 uncultured Desulfohalobiaceae bacterium
GGCAGATCAATCTTGTTCAAGACCGGAATGATCTCCAGATCATTGTCCAAAGCCAGATAGACGTTGGCCAGGGTCTGGGCCTCGATCCCCTGGGAGGCGTCCACCAATAGAATCGCCCCCTCGCATGCTGCCAGGCTCCGGGAGACTTCGTAGCTAAAATCCACATGGCCCGGGGTATCTATGAGGTTCAATATGTATTGATTCTTTTTATCAGGAGAATATGGAATACGCACAGTTTGTGACTTTATTGTGATCCCCCTTTCCTGTTCAAGATCCATCCTGTCCAAAAACTGGTCTTTTCTCTCCCGCTGGTTGAGTTGCTCGGTTAGTTCCAGTATCCGGTCAGCTACCGTGGACTTGCCGTGATCTATATGTGCTATTATGCTGAAATTCCTGATTTGGTCTTTGTTTGGTCTCATACTACCTTTTTAATAGTGATTGGATGAAAACTCACCACCTACTTCGTCGCTGCAAAATTTCAAAATCCTCATGTATTAATATACACTACGGTTTCAAAATCCTTTGCTGCTCGTATCTGGGCAAGTTTACTTCCATTCACGGTTTTCGATCAGACATTGGATAGAATCTTTAACCTAATTCCCATGCCCTGCCGGACACAACTAAGCATGGGCAATCTCGACCCCGTCCCCGCCTTGGCAGGGCGGGACGAGAAAACTTTTTCATGTAACAAAAAATCTTGCCGAGTTACTGGGTTGAACTCCCGGGCTACATCCGTATAATTTGATCCGATTAGGGATCAGCATTATATCTGAATAAACCCAACTCAACTTTACTAACAAAGGCTGTTGCAGATATAACAGACTGAAAGCAAAATGCCAATCCAAAATTGTTATTGCAAAAAACTTGAACATGCACTTTTCAGGCCTTTTTGAGAAGTCCCTGCCACTTCGCGTGTTCTTCCCAGGAGAACCCTCCTGGATAACAAGGCCATATCGCCCTGTTCTGGAAAAGGGGTTCCTCGGCTATGGGATAGGGGGAATTCTCTACTGCCTTGGGAAACAACTTACTCCCCGGGATCGGGGAATAATAAGCCAAATGCGGCCTGACCCCGCAATCGTGAGCGAATTGAATCGCATTGGCAATATTGTCTGGATCCTGCTCCGGCAAACCGAATAGAATATACGCGCCTATTTGTTCAGGACAAAATCCTGCATCGAACAAGTTCCTCAGACCATAGTCCCACTCTTCCCGGGTGAGCTTGGAATCCGGCCGATTTTCGAAATCCGCGGATTCCAACCCCAGCCGAATGGTTTTCAATCCGGCCTCAAAGAACATCTTGCAAATATCAGGGGTCAAATACCGAACATGCAGCGCGTTGGGCGCGTGCAGGCGGATGGTGTTTTGCATCCCGGAGAACCTTTCAAGCAGCGGAAGCAGCCAATTTTCCGGATACAAAAGCAGGGCGTCGTCGTAGAACACAAAGTCGCTGATATTGTTTTCCAATTGAGTGCTGACCTCCTGCCATATTTTGCGGAAACTCCTTTGCTTGAATCTCGGATAAAGGCAACTGCTCGCGCAATAATCGCAAGAAAAAGGACAACCACGAGATCCCAGAATGACGGAAAATTCCGCAGGAAAAAACTCCTTCTGTTCAAAGTCCTCTTCCCTGTCTGACGGAATACTGGGTGCGGGGGCAGAAAGCAACTCCCACACCCTCTCCCAGTTACAGGGGTCTTCCAAAGGCCCCTGAACAACAAGGTCAAATGCATTCAAGTCCCTGGCGTGCCGGGAACACAGCGTGGCATAGACTCCACCCAAAGCCACCGGCATGTCTGGCCAGATCTCCTTGACTAAACTCGCCATGCTCAAGACACCCGGATACCAGTAGGTCATGCTGCAAGTCAAAAGCACCAGATCCGGAACCGGATATATACTTCTCAAGGACTCTTTCACGGCATTGAAAGGCAATCCGTATCTGCTGAATTGCCTGGGTACACCTTGCAAAACTTGGGGCTTGGGGATCTTGGTTTTGGGAAAGTGTCCCTGGCCGTGGCGCGTTTTGTTCCAGGCCACGTCTGACCACATGGGGGATAAACAGTCCAGCAGTGCCACATTCGCTCCCGTCCGGTTCAACATATTCAGGCAGGAGATTAATCCCATGGGCCTCATCCACAGGTTGTAGGCGGCAAAGTCATATATCCAGGGCTGGATACCGAGAATATTGGGATTACTGTTTGTTGGAGACCCGGGATTGAAGGGTTTCCAGGTAATCCGTGGCCACTTGGGCAGCTTCGGATTGAGGGTTGAGTTTTTTGATATTCTTGAACCAATATTTTGCATCTTCCTTGTTTCCCAGTCGCAAATAATTTTTTCCCAATTCCAATAAAAGGCCCACTGCTTCCGGGTTGGCTTCAGCTCCCAGATTCAGCCATTTATTGGCCTTTTCAAGTTTTTCCCGCTTGGTAAAAATTTGGGAAATCAAATGATATGCGGGGACATAGCGCCAGTTGTTTTTAATGCTGGTCTTGGCATATTTTAAGGCCTGTTCGTATTTCTTTTCTCGATTGTATAGCCTTGCCAAATTGTAGGCCGGGTATTCCGGTGTCAAATAGGTTTCGATCTCCAAAGCTTTTTTATAAGCACCTTTGGCCTTTTCGATCTTGCCTGCCTCTATATAGGAGCGGCCCAGATTATTCCAAGCTTCCCCGTAATCCGGCTTTATTTCCACTGCATTTCTAAAATATCTTGATGCCTTGTCATTCTTGTCCAATTGGAGGTATGTCATACCCATGCTGAAATGATACTTCGGAATGTGATCTGCATTCTCACTTATGGAGGATAGTTCCTGCAAACTCCTTCTGGGCTTATTCTTGTTCAAATATGAATTGGCCAAATCCAAGCGGGCCTGTATATTCTTTGGTATCGAGGGTTGAGTATTTTTTTGGCAAGAGACTGCAAAAAGAGGGAAAAGTAATGCGATCAACAATATGGGAAATTTTTTGGAATACATCATATTTCTTTATTCCGGTTATAAATTCTCCAGCCCTGCAATGCAGGGCTGGCTGATGATTGAAGTCAGGCATCAAATAACCTTGTTCAGCGGGTATTCAATTATACCTTCCACCCCGGATTCTCTTAGTTTGGGGATCAAGTCCCTGACAATCGCTTCTTCTACCACTATCTCCACCGAAACCCAGCCTTCTTGGTATAAATTGGCAACCGTGGGAGAAGTCAGGCTGGGCAGAATCTTCATAGTTTCCTCAAGGGAATTTTCCTTAACATTCATTTTTAGACCCACGAGCCTTTCAGCCTGCAGTGCACCTTGAAGCAATGTGTTCATCTGCTGGATCTTGGCTCTCTTCCAGGGATCCTCCCATGCGGATTTGTTGGCTACCAGTTGGGTGGAAGTCTGCAGGAGTTCGGCTATTATCCTGAGGCCGTTGGCCTTTATGGTGCTGCCGGTCTCGGTCACTTCCACTATGGCATCCGTGAGACCTGAGGACACTTTGGCCTCGGTTGCGCCCCAGGAAAATTCCACGTCCACTGGTATATTGGCATTATTAAAGTAATTGCGGGTGAAATTCTCCAGTTCGGTTGCTATCTTTTTGTTTGCCAGGTCTTCCGGCCTTTTGTAGGGAGAGGACTGGTCCACTGCCAAAACCCACCTTGCAGGCCTGTTACTGGTCTTGGAATATACCAGTTCAGACACTGTTACAACTTCGGCTTCATTCTCCAGGATCCAATCCTTGCCTGTCAAACCGACATCAAGAGTACCGTCGTTGACATAAACAGGCATTTCCTGTGCCCTGCAAAGCCAGCAATTAATATCCGGGTCATCGATGTCAGGGAAATAATTCCTGGGATGTAACCTGATTTTCCACCCGGATTTTTCGAACAGATTTATAGTCGCATCTTGCAGTGATCCTTTTGGGACACCCAATTTTAATGTTTTTTCCGCGCTCATTTATTATAGACCTCCTTGGGATCGAATATTAGAGGAGAACATGTTTGACAACCGTCAGCAGTTACTTCCCTGTAGAAACAGCTCTTGTATCCTTTATGGCAAGCAGCTTCCCCCAGTTGTTCCACTTGGAGCAATATTGTGTCGCTGTCACAATCCAAGCGAACCGAATGCACCTTTTGTACGTGCCCGGAACTCTCGCCTTTCTTCCACAATTTTTGCCTGCTTCTACTGAAAAAATGTGCAACTTGATTCCTCAAGGTTTCCTGATAGGCTTCATTATTCATATACGCCAGCATTAGGACTTCGCCGCTATAAACATCCTGAACTATAGCAGGCAGCAACCCTTCACCTTTGGCAAAATCCGGTTCCAGCATTTTGTCCGCTCCTTTTTGCAGTTAGTTTTGATCTGCTATTAACGTAATAAGGAATGCTTTTACTATAATTGCAATTATCCTCAACCGCAGACTACCTTAATACCCAAGAAATTCCACAGGTTATATCCTTAAAACATCGGGCTAAATGCTCGTTCAATAACTATCTTGGATATATTCGTTTTGCAGTTGCCCGCAGGCAGCCTTGATATCTTGTCCCTTGCTCTTGCGCAAAAACACGGCTTGATTCTTGTCCCATAAATAGCGCTCGAAATTCAGCACATCCTGGGTGGATGGAGCTGCATACGGGAGTTCCGGATCTGGATTGAAGCTGATCAAATTTACTTTGCAAGGTACAGAAGAAAGTATTTTATTTAATTTTTTTGCATGATGCAAGTTTTCATTAGTATTCTTCATCAAAATATATTCAATGGTAATCCTTTGCCTGGGTCGCAGAGGGAGGGATTGCAGTGTCCGGATCAAGTCCTGCAATGGAAACATCCGGGCGGCTTTGGGCATCAACTCTTTTCTTAATTCTTGATCCGGCGCGTGCAGGGAGATTGCAAGGGAACCCAAACCCGTTTCCGCATATTCCTGCAGTTTGCCCGGTATTCCAACACTGGAAAGAGTAACCCGACGATAAGAGAAATTAAGACCTTGGTCGTCCCTGATAACCTCCAGGGCACTTTTTACATTGTCCCAATTCAAAAGGGGTTCTCCCATCCCCATGAATACAATATTCCGGAGTGGATAATCCGAGTCTTGGTCCCGGAGATAATCCCGGGCTATCAAGATCTGGGTCAAAATCTCACCCGGGGACAAGTTCCTGATAAATCCCATTTTGCCGGTGCTGCAGAAGGTACATCCCAGGGAACACCCTACTTGGGAGGAAATACACAGGGTATAGTGATCCCTTTCAGGAATAAGTACCGTCTCAATCAAATTCTTGTCACCTAGTTGCAGCAAGAATTTGGTAGTGGAATCCGAGCTGGATTTGACAGTCACTATATCCGGCCTGCCCAGGTAAAAATAATCGGCAAGCAATTCCCTGAATTCCTTGCCGATATTGGTCATGTCCTTGAAATCGGTACTACCCTTTTGCCAGACCCACTGCCAAATCTGTTTGCTCCTGAATGGACGCGCCCCGAGCTTGCTGAGCTCTGCTTCCAGTTCCGGAAAGGAAAGTTCGTATATATTGTGCATAAGATCAAAAAAAAATTTCGTGCAGTTAATTTACAAATGCTTATTTAAAATATAAATTCAGACCCCGGCCCGGGGTCCTGAACTAGGCTCAGGAAAAACCGGAACCCGGAGCGCACGCAGAGTTGTTTTCAGCAGATCCCGCATCGGTCTGAGAGGTCTTTACTGCGGATAGCAATCTCTTGACATTTTTGCTGCTGCATTGAGGGCAGTATACTTCGGAAGAATCCTGCAAGAGTTCTTCAAACTCCTTGCTGCAATCCTGGCAGATGAATTCATACAATTTCATTGAAGCCTCCTTGTTTGAATTGATTTATTTTATACAATGATACATAATTTTCAACTGTCAAGGAAAGACTTTTAATAGCTCAGGCCTATTTTGTGCTAACAAAATATTCTTTGTTATCAGCTTGTTAGATTTCAATCTAGCTTTTTGTATGAAAAACACATAATAATTTGAGGCTCGAAGTTTTACTATTTTCAAGCTTTTGATTTTATTTTCTTGTTCCTATAAGACAAGATTGCCCGGATTCGGACATTCTTGATCCAGCAGGTCAAGATTGTCCGAATTTCAGGCTTAAACAAGAAAAAATTCATATACAAACAGCAAATTGAATTCCAGAACAAAAAAGCCATGCTTGATAACTGTTTTAAGCTAGTTTTCATCCGGAAACCAAGCTAAACACAAATGCTTAACAAGGGGGATACTTATTACAATTTCCGGATCGCGAAACAAAAACAACCAAATTTTCAAGGGTGCGAATTTCTTGCGACCGGCAGGGAGTGTGTACGGGAAAATCATGCAAATTCGGGAGGATTTGTACAAAAAAGGGACTCTAACCTCCTGGCGACCCCCTGTATATTGCATTTCAGTCGGGAACTTGCGGATTGGAGGTACCGGCAAGACGCCGGTCTGTGAATGGCTTCTCAAGTGGAGCATGCAGAAAGGAAAAAATCCAGCATTATTGAGCCGGGGATACAAGGGAGACAAGAAAAACTGTCCCTGTTTGGTAACCCCGGATAGCAGTGCAAGTACAGTGGGAGACGAAGCCCTGATGCTGGCTAGATCCTGCCCGGGAACAAGTGTTGTTGTGGACCCGCAAAGAAGCAGGGCCGGGAGGTGGATCCTGGATAAAGCCGGATCTGATTTGCTGGTTTTGGATGACGGATTCCAGCACATATCAGTGCAAAGGGATCTGGATCTGGTATTGTTAACTCCGGATGATTTGATTCACCAATGGAACAGG
>CAJXKR010000180.1 GCA_913055815.1 uncultured Desulfohalobiaceae bacterium
TACCTCTACGAGGATCCGCAAAGGTTCACCCGGGAGGTGCACAAGCTCTGCGACGAACTGGAGGAGAGGATAGAAAGACGTGAAGGTGCTTTTCCGGCAAACACACCCAGGATACTGATTACCGGATGCCCCATGGCGGTCCCCAACTGGAAGGTTCCCTATATCGTGGAATCAGAAGGGGCAGTAATCGTGGGTGAGGAATCCTGCGTGGGAGAACGCGGGAACCGCAATCTTACCCGGGATGACGGGAATAGCTTGGAAGATCTGATGGAAGCGATTCTGGACCGCTACTTCCAGATAGATTGCGCCATATTCACTCCCAACCAGGAGCGGACCGAACATATACTGGACATGGCAAAACGCTATCGCGCAGACGGGGTGATACACTACGGCCTGCAGTTCTGCCAGCCCTATATCCAGGAATCCTTTTCCGCGGAAAAGGCCCTCCGGGAAAACGATATTCCGGCCCTACGGCTGGAAACCGATTACAGCCAGGAGGACATAGGACAACTGCAAACCAGGGTGGAGGCTTTCCTGGAACTGCTGGACTAAAAAGGGGAAAACAATGCAAAACCGGGAGCTTTTATGTTGACCGCGGGCATAGATCTAGGCTCTACCACAGTCAAGAGCGCAATTGTACAAGACGGTGTATTACTGGGGACCAAGACCAGCACGAATGGATTTGACCTGAAAAAGGCATCCCAAGATGTTTATTTCCGGCTTTTGTCAGAATTGGATATAAAATCAAACGCAGTGGACAGGGTAATATCCACTGGATACGGAAGAAAAAATGTGGATATTGCGGCAAAGTCGATCACCGAAATAAGCTGCCATGCTGCGGGAGTTCATTTTTTAAGGCCAGACGCCGCCACGGTTATCGATATAGGCGGGCAGGACAGTAAGGCCATATCCATAAATAAACATGGGAAGGTGGCAAACTTTGTAATGAACGACAAATGCGCAGCTGGCACCGGGAGGTTCCTGGAAGTCATGGCCAGGTCCCTGGAGACGGAACTGGATGAATTCGGCCGCATATCCCTGCAGGCGGAGAAACCCGCGAGCATAAACAGCCTTTGTACTGTTTTCGCGGAATCAGAAGTAATATCCTTGATTGCCAAGGGAGAATCCAAGGAAAACATCATTGCCGGTATCCATTTCTCCATTGCCGGCAGGACATCTGCAATGGCCAGGAATGTTGGACACACGCCCCCTGTCATCATGACCGGGGGCGTGGCAAAAAATATAGGGGTGCTAAAGGCGTTGGAAAGCAAAACCGGCCAGGAGATCCAAGTCCCGGAAGCCCCTCAGATAATCGGGGCACTGGGAGCGGCCGTACTGGCCTCGCAGTTTGAAAAATTCTAAATATCTACCTCCGCTAGGCAGCACTAACAGAAGAACAATACAAGTATTCTGGAAAGGATAAATTACGAAATCTTTGTCCTTGTAAAAAAGGACAAAACATGAAAGACATTTAAAAAAAGGAATCGTTAACGATTTTCACGAACAATCGCTCCTTCCTGTTATTCCGCGTGATATTCAGATACCCACTGATTCTGGCAAGATCGTATCTTTAGTCGGCGTAAGGCGCTGCGCCAAGACCTCCATCATCTACAAAATTATTTCGGAACTGAAAAAGAATATAGATCCATTGAACATCATTTATATAAAATTTGAGATAGACTGCTAAAGATTTAAATCGCAAGGGAATTGATGTACGAGCGGAGAAGAAAATAAGATCAGGTACTCACTTCCCGGGGCACGATCAGCATCTGCACAGAGTGATGGAGGATATCAACTGACACACCGTAGACCCGCTCCACCATCTCCGGAGTGAGCTCGGAACTGGCTCCGTGATAGTAAACAGGACCAGATCATCCTTTATGATGTGAACTTGGGCGGTAATAGACATCTCTGCGCTTACATCTTGACAGCAATTCAGGACCCGAATTTGCGCACCGCTTCACGTTGTGATCCCAAGAGATTTTCAGGAAAAATATGCGGGCTCCGGTATCAAATCTTGAATCCCGGAGCCCTGGGAAAGAGAAGTATAAAATGGAGAGTTGCCTTGAGATAAGGTAGATAAGGTTTTTTTCATGCCTATTCGGAACACTTTTCAGCAACATGTATGAAAAAATCCGGCTCCTCGGACTGGAACTCCTCCTGGAAGTCACCGAAAGTCCTTATATTTTGAAACCCTGTCTCGTACATCAGATTCTCCACGTAATCCCGTCTAATCGGGCACAGATTCAAATAGTACCTCGCTCCGTCGGAAAACGTATAAACGAATCTGGCCAATCCGTCGTCCAGGTATTCGGGCTCACCGCTTACGTTCTGACCGCAGTAGTAATACTTGTGCTTGGACTTGAATCCCTTGTCCAGCATATAGTCGTAATTGCGCTGATCCAGTATCAAGATACCGTCGTGGGTCAACATGGAATAGAATTCCGCGAGGACCTTGCGCCTGTCGCGCTCCTGGAACAAATGGGTAAAGGAATTCCCCAGGCAGATAATAGCATCGTATGGTCCCTGCATATCCCTGCTCAAAAAGCGCCAGTCCACCTGCTTGGTGTTCAGGATATACCCGTACTGCTGGGCATTTTGAAAGGCATTGATCAACATGTCCGCACTCCCGTCAATACTGGTAACATCGAATCCCTGCTGCAACAGCCTGACTGAATGGAAACCCGTACCTGCTGCAGCATCCAGGATTCTTTGCTTTCCGTATTCCCTCAATGTACTGATGAAAAAGTCCCCTTCACTCTCCGCTCTTTTTTCCCAATCGATCAACTCGTCCCACTTCTGGGCAAAACTCTGGGCGTATTCCCTGCTGTAATGGTCCGAATCCCTGACACTGACAGGGTCCTGTCCGAATTCCTGTTCTTTTACAAAGCTCATGTTATCCTCCTTGTATTATAATTTCCGTTGCAATCCAAACTCGCTGGACCAACCAAACTAACCGAAAAGGCGCAGACTCTTGTCAGATACATGCATATTCATGTCTTCATCCGCCTGAATTATCCCACAGAATATCCTGTGCATTCCTTTTACAGTCAATTCCCACCAATAATATACTACTTCCTGCTCGGTCTCTGCAAATCTGTACAGATGAGCAGAAGGAAACTGACTCTTGAATTGCTCTTGTTCCAGTTCTTCCCGAACATCCTTTTTACCGGCAATATAAAAAATCATTCCGGTTTTCATAAGACCTCCTTGTTTTAGGATTTGACCCCAAATCGCTTTATACAAAAGATTGAAAATCAAATTTCTATCCCCTCCCTGGCCTGAACACCCCGGCGGTAATAGTGCTTGGACTCGTGCATCTCGGTTACAAGATCCGCCTGCTCCATAATCCGGGGATCCGCACTCCGGCCGGTCAATACCAATTCCACCCCCTCGGGCTTTTCCCGGATCAATCCCAGAACGTCACTTACGTTAAACAACCCGAAAAGTACCGCCATGTTTATCTCGTCCAGAATCAGCATATCGTATTTCCCGGAAGAAAGTGCACTCACCAGGTAAAGCATTTCCCTTCGAAAGCTACTCTTATTCCTGGATTTCAGGTTTTGGACCAAGCATTCGTATACTCCCAATTGTATGACTTCCACCTGCGGGGAAAAATATTCCAGGGCCTTTAGCTCGCTGGAATGCGCACCCTTGAGGAACTGACAAACCATAATCCTTTTGCCCGCCCCGATGGCCCGAAGGGCCAATCCCATTGCCGCCGTGGTCTTGCCCTTGCCTTCACCTGTATAAACTTGCACATAGCCAACCATGGAAAACCTCCTTTGATCATAATACAATCAAAAAAAATCCCCGGACCGAATATACTTCGATCCGGGGATATCCCGTTTTTATCCTCGCGATCCACTGAGGGGCTTATGCCTCGTAAGCCGTACTCCACATTTACTCGGGCAGGTCTTCTGACTCGCGGATCTTCCTACTTGCCCTGCACACACTTCATTACGGCCACTTTGTTATTGCCAAGCAGTCTGAGAACCACTCTCCTGACTCCAATGGCGTCGACCTGTACATGAAGTGGGTGCAGGGCTGACCGCGCCTTCCCACCCTGCACCCACTTGGACGTCGAAACATTCAGGTTTACCAAGACAGTGGGAATATTCAATAATTCCCAGCAAGTCCTGTTGTCTCGATATCCAAGTGGGTGCAGGGCAGTGGCATCTTGCGGCTTTCGTCCCCGCTCACAGCCGCGGGCCGGTCCCCGATTTTCACGGGGTTCCCTTTTAAGCACTGCATTTAAAAATTGGGAAAATACAGCGCACCCGAGTAGATTTCAAAGAGCTTTCTAACTTTAAAATATATTGATTTAATTCCACTTTTGTGAAACATCTTTTCTGAGCAGGGGTGGCAGCCCCTGCTCATCGAGTAGGAGGTTATGGGTTTTCACACTTAGCCATTGAATTGCTTTGAGCTACAAAACAATGAGCCAAGAAGAAATAATAATCCGACACCTTATATATCGTAACGCAGTCCCAGATAGAAAGACCTACCGGGCATGGGATAGCCTTTTACATAAGAGTAATTTTTATCCAGCAGATTATTTATTTCGCCGCGCAGGGTTAAATCACCGTAGGAACTAAAGTCCCCTATGCGTTTTTCAATACTTACATCCGTAACTGTAAAGCCGCCTTTTTCTATCTTTTCGGGGTCTGGTGTCATATAATTCCAATTTTCATAATCTTGAACACGTTGTTCGCCTACATAAGAAAAACTTATTTGTGAGGAAAATCCGTTGAAGTCGGAAAAAATCAATCCATAGGATAGCTTTAGATCCGAAGTATTTAAAAGATCCTCTCCTGTTTCCTCATCCTCGTATTCAGTCAAACAGGTAAAATTGAAGTATGGTTTGAACTGCCAATCAAAATCGCCAATAGTTGCCAAATCATAAGACACCTCACCTTCAAAACCGGAAACAGTGGCTTTACCCACATTCTCCCAGGTTTGTACACCATCATCTCTACTCACATCCTCAATTTTATCTTCAAAATCAGTATAAAAGTAAGAGAGGGAAGATTCTAATTCATTATAATAGATATCTATGCCTGCCTGATAGGTATCGCTTGTTTCAGGATCCAAATTAGCATTGCCAGCATATTTTTTTCCGTATCGTTCATAATTTCCAGCTAACTGACGCGCTGTAGGCATTTTAAATCCTTGAGCATAATTGACCCTAAGCTTAATATTCTCTACGGGTAAATAGGACAGACCCAATTTTGGACTGATATGATTATCATCCTCAATGCCTCCCCACTGTTTCATATCTACTTCATATTCGTCGTAACGTATACCACCAGTGAAAATAAGGCTCTTGTTCAAGTATTTGGCTTTGCCCAAAAGGAAATAGGAGGGATTGTCATATTCAATTGTTTTGGGTTTCATTGTATTGTCGATTTCGTAATTAACCCAATCCATGCCAGCAGTTAGTTCATGACATCCCGGACTCCATGTGAATTGTGCTTGTATACCTTCTTGATCAGTGTCTCTTTTATTGTGGGAGGTTGAGTCTGGATTTACTCTATACCAATTGGCCTCGTCGTTACCAAAAAAATAACGCGTTTTCCACTGAAACAAATTATCCATGGTAGCACCGTCATAGACTACATCCAAAGATTCAGAGGATTTTTCAGTATAATCATTTTTATCATTCTTACTAATATAGCCTGGCATACCTAGTTCATTCGCATCAAAATAATTGCCTATAATACCTATCCTGTTGTTTGGAAAAAATTCGTAGCCCACATTAAAGCTGCTTCTTAATTTTTCATCATAACCAGTATTGTGATATTTTTTTCCGTCAGCAGTGCTATAGTCGTCCATTTTACTGCGGGTTACACTGCCAGAAAAATCAAAATTATCAACTTTACCTGAAAAACTTGCTGAACTCTGTTCAAAACCATAACTACCCAGTACACCTTTTACAGAAACTGATGGCTCCTCTTTACCCTGTTTAGTTATAACATTGACCACGCCACCAATTGCAGCAGAACCGTATTGGACCGAGGCAGGACCACGGATAATCTCCACCCTTTCTATATTTTCGGTCATAATCTTTGCCGTATTTCCAGTACCTGATCTGCGTCCATTTAAAAGGACCAGTACTTTCCCGTTCAAATCTCCACCATGACTTCCAGTCCTAAAACCCCTGATCCCTATTGGCGTCAACGTACCGGGCCGCTTTCCAATGTAGCCTACATTCTTTTCCGCCAAGAGTTCACCGAGATCATTGGCAGTAGAAAGTTTTATTTCATCCTCGTTTATTACAGAAATGTTAGCAGTTACTTCCTTTTTCATCTCCTTGAATCTGCTTGCAGTAACCACGATCTCATTAAGACTGGTTGTAGCATTTTTTGCGTAAGAAGGTGTTGGTGCCAAAAACAATAAAAAAAGACTCAAAAACAAAACACATACACATGGATTTAACAACTTTTCATGGTTCAACTTAACAAGCTCCATTGGTTTCTCCTTAAAAGTCTTTGATTTCAACAAAAGTTCATCTGCGCTTACTACTAAAAAAGTTGCGGGAGCAAGGAACTGATCTGGAATTCCCCGCTCCCGTTCCAAGGGGTTTAGGAGTGGATATGGGCCAAAAAAAATCCCCGGACCGAATATAATTCGATCCGGGGATATCCCGTTTTTATCCTCGCGATCCTCTGAGACGCA
>CAJXKR010000181.1 GCA_913055815.1 uncultured Desulfohalobiaceae bacterium
CATGGTCATAATGCCCAGGGCGGAAACCGTGGTATAAGCCAGGATCTTTTTCAAATCCGACTGCCCCAGGGCGGTAAATGCCCCCATAACAGCAGTCAACGCTCCCACGAGCACCAGTGTGATCGTCCATTCGGCAGACCCGCCCAGTATGGGATGAAAACGGGCAAGCAGATAAATCCCTCCCTTGACCATGGTGGCGGAATGCAGGAACGCACTTACTGGCGTGGGTGCGGCCATGGCATTGGGGAGCCAGAAATGGAACGGGAACTGTGCCGACTTGCTGAAAGCACCCAGAAAGAACAGTACCAGGATGGCAGAGTAATACGGATGATCCTGCAGGGTACCTCCCCCGGAGAGCATTTGCGAGATCCCGTAGGTACCGGTAGCGATCTCCAGCAACAGGAAACCCACCAATAGAGCAAGTCCCCCGGCTCCAGTAACCAATAACGCCTGGCGTGCACTCTTGCGCGACTCGGCGGATTCGTGCTCGAACCCGATAAGGAGGTAGGAAAATATAGTGGTCAACTCCCAGAACACAAAAAGGACCAGCATGTTGTCGGCAGTGACCAAGCCAAGCATGGAGAGCATGAAAAGGTGCAGAAAAAGGAAGAACCTGCAAGTATGGGAGTGACCGTGCAGATAATCCACTGCGTACAGGGTAACAAAAAAACCGATACCACTGATGATAAGCGCGAACAGCACGCTCAAGCCATCCAGCACAAAGGAGAGGTTGACTCCGAGTTCCGGAATCCAGGGGATAGCGTATCGATAGGTATGGCCGACAGCAGTATCCGGTACCAGGAATGCCACACCCAGAAACAAAAGTAGCGGCAGGACACTACTTATCCTTGCAGCACTCTCGATCCAATTTTGTCCAGAATTATCAACATGCTGGTTCATAGAAAATACTATCCAGGCATCCAGAATTTGGTTACAAGGTTTTCCGCGGCGATTCAGCAAAAGCTTTGGAGAAATCCAGGATTGATAAAAAATTGCTTTTGTTTGAGTGAATTAATTGAATCACAGACAGTTCTTGATTGTCAATTAACATGAAAGAAAATTAGAGAATTAGAAAATTAGAAAATTAGAGAATTGGAGAATTGGAGAATTGGTTTAAGAAAGACAAGAACCTTGTACTCCGGGTTAAATGTATATTCTTTCTCGCTACTTCGTAGTCGAGATTGCCCATGCTTCGTTGTGCCTGTCAGGGCATGGGAGTTAACATGAAAGAAAATTAGAGAATTGGAGAATTGGTTTAAGAAAGACAAGAACCTTGTACTCCGGGTTAAATTTATATTCTTTTATCTTTACAGTCACAGTCACTGATAACAGATAACTGATTTTCATAATTCGTTGTGCCCGGCAGGGCATGGGGGTTAATAAAAAATTACAGTTTTCCTTTCATGCTTTGACTTTGCTGCACATATACTGTAAAAAGATCCAAAACATCCTATTTTGAAGAAAACCAGGCAGTAAAAGCGCTAAGACAACAACAGAAACATTTATGCCAGAATGGATCGACAAACCCGCCGCCACTGCGTGGAAATACGTAAACAGCACCAACCGCAACATCTTTCTGACCGGAAGGGCCGGCACCGGAAAGACAACATTCCTGCAAGACATACGCAAGCATACCCACAAAAATTCTGTTGTAACCGCCCCTACCGGAATCGCTGCCATAAACGCTGAAGGCGTGACACTGCATTCATTCTTTCAACTACCCTTTGGATCCTTTTTGCCCTTTGAACAATATCCCAGGGAAGAACCTCCGGATTTCGAGTTTTACACCCCTTATACCCTCCGCCAAAATCTTAAAATGCACAGCAACAAACAAAACCTGATCAGAAAATTGGAATTACTTATCATTGACGAAGTGAGCATGCTGCGGGCAGATATTTTGGATGCCATAGACACGATCCTGCGCTGGGTCCGGAAGTGTCCGCATATACCTTTCGGCGGGATACAGATCCTGTTTATAGGGGATCTGTTTCAATTGCCCCCTGTGGTAAAGAAGTCTGAATGGGATCTGCTTGCTGACTATTATCAAACCATGTTTTTCTTTGGCGCCCGGGCCTTTGACGATCAAGCCCCCCTGTATATCGAGCTTGAACATATTTACAGGCAAGACGACCCGGAATTTATCACACTACTCAATCACCTGCGCGACAACCAAATGACGGAACAGGATATTGAACTCTTGAACAGTCACTTTAAGCCGGAATTTTTGTCCGAACTCGCTGAGGAGGAAGAAACAGAAGACAATTTGGCAACTACAGAAGAGTTTGTGTACCTGACCACACACAACAACTCCGTTGACAAGATCAATAGGCAAAAGCTCTACAAGTTGCCTGGTGAAACATTTCAGTACAACGCCACCATCAAAGGCAAATTTGACCCCCGCCACTATCCAGTAGAGGAGTTGCTGGAACTCAAACAGCACTCCCAGGTCATGTTTATCAAGAACGATCCCAGCGGGGAACAGAGGTTCTTTAACGGCAAAATCGGGACGGTGGAAAAGCTGCAAGAGGACGGAATCAAAGTGCAATTCTCGGACGGGACCTCCCCGGTTTGGGTAGAGAGTTATACCTGGGAAAACAAGCAATACACTTTAGACAAGGATAACAATACAGTCCGGGAAAAAGTGATCGGTACTTTTAGCCAATACCCCCTGAAACTTGCCTGGGCCATCACTATACACAAAAGCCAGGGTCTCACCTTTGAAAATGCAATCATCGACGTATCCCGGGCTTTTGCAGCTGGTCAAGTGTATGTAGCCTTATCCAGGCTGACTTCCCTGCAAGGCCTGGTACTTACCTCTCCCTTTTTTGGAGAAAACTTGCCCCTGGAGCCGGCACTGGAGAATTTTACCCGCCAAAAGCAGGATACAGAAACCCTGGACAAGTCCTTGCAAAAAGATTCCCTGGCCTACCTGAATGAGACCCTCAAAGACGCGTTTGACTTTCAAGGATTGTGCTCCAAACTAAAAAAGCATGTCCAGACCTATACCAAGGACCCGAAGCGTTCAAAAAAACAGACCTACGCGGATTGGGCTAATTCCCTGCGAGCAGACCTGGAGAACGCCCGGGACGCAGGGAAGGAATTCTTAAAAGAAACACAGGAAATCATTACATCTTCAGGACAAGACAACTTCAATCACCTTCTGAACAGAGTAAAAGCGGCAAAGGACTATTTCGAACCCATTTTCCTGGAATTCTCCAACAGGATATCCAATCACTTGGCTGAATTGGAAAAAAAAGAACAACAGAGCCTATCTGCGCACACTCAGCAAGAAGGTGCAGGGCTAGGGGAATACATCCAGGAGATCCAGGAACTGGAACCGCTATTTAGCGGCCAGCTTCAAAAAATTTACAAGGGATTAGCCCTAGTGGACTCGTTTCACAAAGACAAAGAATTAACCAAGTCAGACATAAAGACTGTCTTGTCCAGGAGGCCTGTAGTTGAAAGATAACTTGACCAGGGAAATCCGGGTCACGAGAGATTTATTGCAAAAATGTTGATGGTTCCCGGGAAAATCTTGCCCGAAAGGTTAAATTATGATCACATAGGCTTTGACCCCCATGAATTGGTTCTTAGCATTTGGAATTGATTTGTCCAAATCCTCAGTATAATAGTTGCCATTTTTTTCATAAACATTTAAAAGTGGTTCTAACAACATCTTATACAATAACAACTGTTCACAGGGTTGGGGTACCATCAACAAATTAAGACCGTTCTACTTGAAAGATGAACACATAAACTGAGACTTACAAGGAATACAAGCCCTATGTTGGAAGATACGGTTAACTGGCTGGTAGGAACAATTGGTGATTGGGGTTATGCAGGGATTACTATACTAATGTTTCTGGAATCCACATTCTTCCCCTTCCCCAGCGAGGTGGTAGTAGTACCAGGGGGATACCTCGCATCTCAAAATGCCATGAATATTTGGCTGGTCATACTTTCAGGTACCGTGGGCAGTTTACTGGGAGCTGTCTTCAATTACTGGCTGGCTTTGCGCCTGGGCAGACCCTTTTTTATTAAATACGGGCATTATCTGTTTGTCAGTGAAAAAAAACTGGACAAAGCAGACGAATTCTTTGACCGGCACGGGCATATAAGCACCTTCATAGCCAGGCTGCTACCCGGGATTCGGCAAATCATTTCCCTCCCTGCCGGACTTGCGAGAATGAATTTCCTGGTATTCAGCTTGTTTACAACCCTGGGAGCTGCTATCTGGGTAATTATTCTTGCGCTTCTGGGTTTTTGGTTCGGTGAAAATCAAGAGTTGATAGCAGAAAAAGTAAACGAGATCTTTTATATACTACTGCCAGCCTGTGCCTTGATTGTAGCTATTTACATATTTTTCTATCTCAAGAAAAGAAAGGAAAGGAACAATGGTTAATTGTTATTGGGGATTTCAAAATTTTGCAGCGACGCAGTAGAAGGGTGGATTTTCTTCAAATCACTAGTTAGTTCCCGTCCGGAAATTCTTAATTTCCGGATACGGAAATAGTAAGTTTTCAATTCGGAAATTAGATTTTTTTTCGTTTGACAAGGAAATCAAGAAATTATGAGGAGGCGTATCTTAATACGTCGACGAATAATTTTGAAGATTGACGAAGTCAAACTTCAATTTGGCAATTTCCGGATGAAAACTAGTTAACCCGTAACCATTTACAGTTCACCAAATCCCAGCGGTCAAAAACAGGATTGCTTCTGTCATTTCGTTCAATGCCCCGAGATTATCTCCTGTCACACACTTCAAGGACTTGTAGTAATACAACAAGATTGCGGCTGTAAGCAATACAAAGACAAGATTAAACCAAATTGCCATCCACCCCATAAAAAAAGACAGCGGGACCAAAACAAGAAGTCCCCAAAAATAAGAAGGCGGGATCCTATCTGAAAAGAAATCCTTGCCAGTACCGCCTTCCGGGCGGCCATAGGGAAGGAACTTCATGGCAAACATCATTGCAGCCCTGGAATATGCCGGAACCAAAAACAGGATCAACCCCCGTGAAACACTTATTTCCTGTATTGCACCCCATTTGAGGATCAGGACACAAAAGATGCTTACCACACCCATTACTCCCACCCTGCTGTCCTTCATTATCTTCAATTTCTCTTCCCGGCTGCGATGGCTGAAGAGAGCATCTGCAGTATCACCCAAACCATCCAAGTGCAGGGCACCGGTCAAGACAATCAGCAAGACAACGTCCAAGAAGGATACCAGAGTAACAGACCACACCATAGTAGCCAGATAATCCAGGAGAAAAACAGCACCACCCAAAAGGAGACCAACTACCGGAAAGTAGGAAATCATCTGGGAAGGGCGGAATTCAATATCCTTGTTAATCGGTATAGTAGTCAAAAACTGTATGGCAGCGATAAGTTGTTTCATAAGCATTCATTTTATATTTACCGGTAATCCAGCCACCATCCAAATCACTTCATCGGCAAGGGCAGCGGTTTCTTGATTCAATCTGCCGACATAATCCCGGAATAATCTAGACAGCTTATCCCCGGGGACAATGCCGGTACCAACCTCGTTCGAGATCAAAACCACTCTAGCTTTTACACTTTGCAGTGCATTTCCCAGGGAGAGAAACGCTTCTGTTATCTCATCTTCGCTCCATTCCTTCAAAAGCATATTATTTACCCACATGGTCAAACAATCCACAAGCAACAAAGTATCCGCATCAAAGTCCCGGAACAATTCCTGCGGCAAATCCAGGGGTGTTTCTATTGTTTCCCAATCACCCCCTCTCTCTTGTCTATGTTTGGCCACCCTGTCCTGCATCTCTTGATCCAGGATCAGGCTGGTTGCCAAAAATTTTTTCTTGTTTATATCGCAACTCTGGGCAATATCAAGGGCGTAACTGCTTTTCCCGCTTCTGCAGCCCCCGATAACCAATGTTTTTTTGCCGTGCAATATCATTATTATTTTCCACGTTTATTATCTAAACTAAAGAGTTCGAGGTTCTGGGTTCGAAGTTAAAAAAACATCTTTAATTCAACAGATTATGCTGTCATGAAAAAGTCTTATTCTTACACCTAAAACCTAAAACTTTAAAACCCTAAAACTTTTTCAATGCTAACAAGTAAGGTGGAACCCAGCACAAACCTTTTTACCTTGTTGAACGTACTGGTTGAAGCTCTTTACAGCCTCTGCACTGGGCTCCTCCACCAGATAGATCCCCTTGTTTTGCAAGTGCCCTTTCAAATCTTGGCTTGCCTGCATCATTCCGGGATCTCCCTTGCCCAAGACAAGGATTTCTGGATTAAACTCCAGGACATCCTTTACATCTTCCCTGTCAACCCTGTGCCCTTCGCGCCTCCACCAGGGATGGACAATCTTGTCTCCGCAAATCTTTACATCCTTGCTGTATCTTTGTCCCTTGATTATAATCCGGCCAAAGGAATAATCCTCAATCATGCATTTACTCCTTCAAAAAATATTTTATATCCACGGTAATTTTATTCTAAACGAACGATTGATTGATATCAATAAGTTATCTTTTTTGTCCAGTTTTTGCTTTGAAAA
>CAJXKR010000182.1 GCA_913055815.1 uncultured Desulfohalobiaceae bacterium
CAGTGGAGTTCGGGGTGGAAAAGCTGGTAAGCAGGTTGAGAAACGGATTTTAGTATTATTATGAGCAGACCCGGATTTACTTTCTGCATTTGCCCGGACAGCGAGCTTATTAGGAGCTATATCTCCAAGCAGCTCCAGGCTAGGCCGGAAACCTGGAAACAAAAGGTGTTCTGGGGAGACGAAGAGTTAACAGATAGTTTCTGGGAATCCTTCAACCTTACTGATCTTTTCGGAGAGTGCCGGGCAATAGTGCTCAGAAGGGCGAACAAGTTGAAGACCAGTGATTGGAAGAGGTTTCACTTTGTACTGAATAAATTCAGAAAATCGGTATGGCCTTTCTTCTGCCTGGAAGGGGAATGGGAAAAAGGAAAGCCCAAGATCCCGGCGGAATTGAAAAAGCAGAAATTCTGGAAACTGGCGGAGAAGAAGGGCTGGATCTGGCAATATCCTGGAATTGCCAGGCAGAATCTGAACAAATACCTCAAGGATTGGGCAGCAAACAGGGATATAGAGATATCTGCCGACGTACTGGCGGTGGCTGCCGATATATTGCCTTTGGACGCGGCTCATTTGAAAAACGAGTTGGCCAAGCTGGAACTCTATGTTGCGGAGAAAAAAAGGATAGAATCCCGGGATCTCCAAGTCCTTGCCCTGCAGCCGGATATGGATATATTTTCCTTTTTGAGGTCGCTGCAGGAAAACGCGGATATGGTGAATGTCTGGAAACAAGTCTTGCAGGGGCAGTTGGGTGCTGATTCCAATATGGCCATGCAGTTTCTGGGCCTATTGCTCCGGGAAGCTAGGGTGTTGTGGCAATTGCAACACGGGGAGGAGGACAAGGTGAGGATGCCAGGCAGTGCTAAATCCGCCAAGAAAAAGCTGGCCGGCAAGATGGGCAACCAGGATGTGGCCGGTTTATGGAGCCTGATGCTGGAGGCTGAATACGGAATAAAATCCGGGGAACATTCCCCGGAGCAAGCCATGGATCTGTTGTTGGCCAGGTTGGTGAATGTTTTTCGGTAATTTTGGCCTCGGTTATCAGTTATTGGTCAGTTATTAGTTAATGGTCAGGTTCCCAGCTCACGGTTCAATGTTGAAGAAATTAGTTATAGAAATGCAAGAGTTATTTTAACACTATAACACCAGTTTCCTATATAAGACCCTGATAGCTTTGAACAATTTAATCCGTGTCCGGATGTCCACTCTGCGACTTGATTATTCAGCCCTCTTGAGGGATGGAGAACAAAAGTGGGCTACCCGGCAAGGCTTGAAGTTCTGCTGTAGTGTTATTAGTGGTTTGTTATCTGTAAGGCAGTAACGCCAATAAGCTCTTCATGGGGTCTTGGTTTTAGGACAGCTTCAATCATCGTTATGAGCCGATCTGCGCATTATCACGGACACCGGCAGCGCCTGAGGGACAGGTTCTCCAGGGACAGCACCCAGTTGGAAGACTACGAGCTGTTGGAGCTCTTGCTCACCTATGCCTTGCCCAGAAAGGATACCAAACCATTGGCCAAGGAACTTTTGGCTAATTTTGGATCCTTGAAAGGAGTGCTGGTGGCAAAGCCGCACGAGTTGAAAAATATAAAGGGTTTTGGAGAGGGACTGGAACTTTTCTGGAAGATCTGGCAGGAATTCTGGGCAAGATTGAATGAGCAGTCAATAAAACAAAGGGAGATCGTGGACAGTCCGAAAAAAGTTGCGGATCTGGCTGCTTCCAGGATCGGTTATGCTTCCAGGGAAAGCTTTTGGTTGTTGCTTGTGGACAACAAGAATAGATTGATTTCCTTCAACCTGGTTAGTAGCGGCACGGTAGACCAAAGTGCGATACATCCCAGGGAGTTGTTCGGATTGGCCCTGGAAAAGCAGGCTTCAGGACTTGTTCTGGTCCACAATCACCCGGGGGGAGATCCCAAGCCATCCCAGCAGGACGTGGAATTTACCAGAAAGCTCCAGGATACTGCAAAAGAGTTGGAACTGCGTTTGCTGGATCATGTGATTGTTGCAGAGGAGTCCTATTGCAGTTTGCAGGAAGACGGGATCCTGGTGATGGGAAACTAATCAGAAGTTTTCATCCGGAAACTGCCCTTATTCCATATCCGGAAATCAGGAATTCCCGGATGGGAACGAATGCAGTATCCGGGTGACATGCAACGGGTTCCGGGGTTCACGGTCCGTGAATTCTCAAACCGTGAACGATTAGATAAAAATTAATTCCAGGGGTTGAACCTGAAATTAAATGTATTATTTTATACTTTGAGGTTTTGTTTTTTAATGTAAATAATAAAAAAACAAACAAAACATAATTATTCTGCTTTCGAAACTAAATATTTAAGTTAGGAGTTCTCAAATGGTTGAAGATGGAAAATATAGTGAAGATCAATCTCAATACAAGGATATCAGCGATATAGAGGATATTTCGGAGGAAGCGATAATCAAGCCGGATTCGGAACAAGGTGATACCTCCAAACTGGAGTTCCCAGACCAGATGCCGTTGTTGCCGGTAAGGGATATAGTAGTGTTTAACTACATGATTTTACCCCTTTTTGTAGGAAGGGACAAGTCGGTAAAGGCTATAGAGGCCGCACTTAACGACAAGCGCTACGTGCTCATCAACACCCAGAAGGATGAAAATGTGGAAGAACCGGGACCGGACGATGTTTACGAATACGGTACCGTAGCGATGATCATGCGCATGTTGAAAATGCCGGACGGGCGGCTCAAGGTCCTGGTCCAGGGGCTCAGCAGGGCAAAGATCCAGGATCGGGTCCAGGAGGATCCACACCCGGTTGTAGAGATTGAGAGCATCCCTGAACAGGAAGTAGAAGAGATCGGGGCTGACGAAGAAGCCCAGATGCGTACTGCAAAGGAACAGAGCGAAAAAATCATTTCCCTGCGGGGAATAGATCCCTCCGAGATCATGTCTGTTTTGAACAGCGTGAACGACCCGGGTAGACTGGCGGATCTGATAGCTTCCAATCTGCGAATGCCAACTGAAACCGCCCAGAATATACTGGAAACACTTGAGCCCATGGAGCGGTTGAAACTGGTTAATGAACAATTGATCAAGGAAGTGGAAGTAGCATCCTTGCAGAGCAAGATTCAGAATGTGGCCAAGGAAGGGATGGACAAGGCCCAAAAGGAATTCTTCCTCAGGGAGCAGCTAAAGGCGATCAAGTCCGAACTTGGGGAAGACGAGAGTGAAGAGGAAGAGTTCGAGGAACTGCGCAAATCCATTGAAAAAGCGGGCATGCCCAAGGATGTAAAGAAAGAGGCGAACAAGCAGCTAAGCAAGCTGGAGAACATGCACCCGGATTCCTCCGAGGCCACTGTTATAAGGACATATCTGGATTGGCTGGTGAGCCTTCCCTGGAAGCAGACCTCCAGGGATCAACTGGACATAAAGAAGGCGGAAAGGATCCTGCATGAAGACCACTACGACCTGGAAAAGGTCAAGGACCGCATATTGGAGTACTTGAGCGTTCGCAAATTGAACCCCAAGATGAAGGGCCCAATTTTGTGTTTTGTAGGCCCACCCGGAGTGGGGAAGACCTCCTTGGGACGCTCTATAGCCAGGAGTCTGAATCGCAAGTTTACCCGCATGTCCCTAGGGGGAATGAGGGACGAGGCAGAGATACGCGGACACAGAAGGACTTATATCGGAGCAATGCCTGGTAGGATCATTCAGGCCATTAATGGAGTGGGCAAGAAGAACCCGGTATTTATGCTGGACGAAATAGACAAGGTAGGCACGGATTTTAGGGGGGATCCATCTTCCGCACTTTTGGAGGTGCTTGACCCTGAACAGAACAATACCTTTACAGACCACTATTTGAACGTCCCCTTCGATCTGTCCAAGGTTATGTTCATTTGTACCGCCAATATACTGGATACCATTCCGCCGGCACTGCTGGACAGGATGGAAGTGATACGCATTCCGGGTTATACTGAGCAGGAGAAGATCAAGATAGCAAACAGGTTTGTTGTACCCAGACAGATCCAGGAAAACGGGCTCAAGAACGTGAAGGTGGAGATCGGGGACAAGACCCTGTCCAAGATGATCCGGGAGTATACCCAGGAAGCCGGGCTCCGGAATCTGGAGCGGGAAGTTGCGACCGTCTGCAGGAAAATAGCCAGAAAGGTGGCGGAAGGAACAGAAGAGGATTCCTTCCGGGTGCTTCCGAGCAATTTGCACAAGTACCTGGGAGTTCCCCGCTATCAAGAGGAAGGCAGGGAAAAGGAATTGCCCCCCGGAGTGGCTTTGGGACTTGCCTGGACCGCGAGCGGAGGAGAGATCCTGCATGTGGAGGTTTCCACAATGCCGGGAAATGGCAAGTTGACCTTGACCGGACAACTGGGAGAAGTAATGAAGGAAAGCGCCCAGGCAGCTCTCAGTTATGCAAGGAGCCGGGCTGAGCAGTTGAATCTGGCACCGGACTTCTCCGAGAAAAAGGATATCCATGTGCATGTTCCTTCGGGTGCTACACCCAAGGAGGGTCCTTCGGCCGGAACGACATTGGTGATGGCCCTGCTTTCGGCATTGACCAATCAGTCACTCAGAAACGATGTGGCTATGACCGGAGAGATTACACTGCGTGGACGCGTTCTTCCGGTAGGGGGAATAAAGGAAAAGATCCTTGCTGCTGCAGGTTCCGGAATCAAGATGGTGATTATTCCGGCCCAAAATTACAAGGATTACAAAGAAGTGCCCGCAGATCTAAGGAAAAATGTAAAGATCAAGACTGTGGAACATATTGATGAAGTCTGGCCCTTGGTCTCCTTGTCAGAACCATTGGATGAGACCGGGGAAAATAATGGTGTATTGGAAGCAAAACAGGAATAAAAAAATACAAGCCATGGCTTTTTTGTTCTAGAATTCAATTTGCTGTTTGTATATGAATTTTTTCTTGTTTAAGCTTAAAATTCGAAATTCGGGCAATCTTGACCTACTGGATCAAGAATATCTAAATCCGGGTAATCTTGTCCTATAGGAACAAGAAAATAAAATCAAAAACTAAAAAAGTAGTAAAATTTCAAGCCCCTAAATTATTAGGTGTTTTTTCAAACAAAAAGCCAGATTGAAAGCTAACAAGCTGATAACAAAGAATATTTTGTTGAGCGCAAAACAGGGCTGAAATACAAGCAAGAAATTCTTGCATATCTAGAGGGATTGAGTTAACTTGGCTCAATCCCTCTTTTTTTTGGATATTGGGGATTTTTTGTGAAACAGTTGGTCATGGAAAGAAACCTGCAGACCTGTAAGCTAGATCGGAGAGTCAAGTAATTATGTTAGCCAATCCATTTATCAGTTTTTTTGTGCACAATTCGGTTGCGATTCCGCTATGGCAACTTGCAGTGTTTATATTGATAATCATTTTTTTCCTGATGATCAAAAATTATAGTGTGGGATTGAAAGTAGCCTATTTTTTGGTCTTTTTATGGGTTTTTATTCTAAATTTTTCCCATTTTCAGGCCATTATGGGCGACAATTGGGTAGGGATGTCTATTTTTCTGCTCTTTGGTTTTGTAATGGGATTGTTCGGGGTAATGTCCCTGTTTAGTTGATTGCCGACGTGGTAAAGCGGATTAAGGCGATTCCTGCTCGGCGTCCATTTTACTGCATGCAAGTCCGAAATTATCCTGATTTGGAATTTTTTGGAAAAATTCAAGGCACTGGGATGTTAACCTTTTGGATCAAACTTTTGAAAACCTGCATTCCCCCGCCGCAGCTCACTACCTTCAGGATTTTTTCCGGATCCGGGATCAAAATCCCTGAAAGCAACGTTACCGGTGTGCCCTTGAATACTTGAGGTGTAAGCGGGGTAGAAGCTCCCAGCAGTACCACTTCCCGGCAATTTTCCGTGAGCTTGAGCAACTCCTGGATTGTGTTGTTTATGATGGACGTGGAGGTGATAAGGGCCACGTCACACTCGGGAATGATTTTATTTCCCCTCTCTATGGGGATGATCCCATCTTGTTCCCGGGCTATTCTTTCAAATACCTCCACCTTGTGCACCATTTGTTTGAGCCTGGGCAGCATGGGGGCAAAATTGCCCACCATGGCCAGCCTGTCAGAGGAGTAGAGTGTCAGGTACTCAAGTATATCTCCGGTGCGAAGTTTTTTTTCCCAGGTGTTGCCCAGTGCATTGGCAGCAGCCAGGCCCAGGGCGGAAGAGATCACATCCGAAGAGTCCAGTAATTCCAAGAGTTCGGATGCGGGTGGTATGCGAAGGCAAAGATCCCCCTGGAACTTGTTGCACCCTTTGGGGGCTGTCTCCACAAAAGTATTGGCCAGACCGGTTTTTTGATTTTGCAGTTTAACTGCGCTGTATCCCAGCCCAATCCTGATATCTTCAACATAGTGTTCTTCCCCTGCCTTTTGCAGGTAGTTTCGCATGGACTCGCGTATGTTCATGTCTTCCTCTTTTCCTTGAATTGAGAACCTTGAACAAATAAACCGGATATTTGATGCTACTGCAAAAAGTAGCTTTAGTTATTAAATTTTGCAATACACTAGTTATAACTCTTTGATTTTTCTTAAAA
>CAJXKR010000183.1 GCA_913055815.1 uncultured Desulfohalobiaceae bacterium
CACATTTTTCCGGATCGGCATCCAGGGAATCTATATTCCACTGCTTTACCATCAGGGCTTCCCGGGCACAACGATTATTCAAATAAGTTTGATCATATGCGCTATCTTCAGAACAAAAAATATTTTTATAGGCCATAACCTTCTTAGCGCTAGGTGGTCTAGGCTCGTTTGCCTCACTGCTAACTGTCAATAAAACGGGAAATCCACTTTTCACTTTTTCATACCCCTGTTCTGTAGCCCGATATCCAATTATTTCAATATCACTAACTTCCAAGACATTGCATATGCTGGTTAATTGATTAATATTCAACTTCTCTGCTAGTTGCGGGCCTACTTGCCCGGTATCTCCGTCTATTGCCTGACGTCCGCACAATATCAGATCAAAATCCCCCACTTTTTGCACAGCACACTGCAAGGCATAAGAAGTAGCCAGTGTATCCGCACCTGCAAATTTTTTATCAGATAGCAAGACGACGTCGTCTGCACCCCTGTACATACTTTCCTTGAGCACTTCCACAGCCTTGGGCGGCCCCATGGTTATGACCGTAATCATCCCACCCCGGAGTTTTTTTATCTTGATAGCCTCTTCCAGGGCATGCAAATCCTCGGGATTAAATATAGCCGGAAGAGCATCCCTGTTTACTGTACCGTCGGATTTCATCGCCTCTTGGGTAATATTCTGCGTATCCGGCACTTGTTTGACCAGGACGATTATATTCAAACCCATAGTTACTCCTTCTCTTGCTTTTAGCTTTCAGCTTTTAGCTTATCTCTACACATGCCCGGACAAATCGCTCTGCCCAGCCCTGCACACTAAGTGCGTGTATATGGGTATAGCAGGCAAATGTATTTTTATAAATTATTCCGTCCTTTCCTCCGCCAATCCCATTACCTTTTGCAAGCAAAAGACAGTTTTCGATCTGGGGATAATTATCTATATTGCAACAGGAATAGTGAAATTCGTGTCCCACAAATTCGGATCCCGGGGGATGAAATGGATTGTCCCTTACAACCCTGGCGCGGGTATATCCGTGCCCCTGGGGTTTTCTTTTGAGTTCCATTTGCAAAGGAAAAATACCTGCCATGGGAAATCTTTTATCTTCGCATTGAAGAGACGAACATAAATACATAAATCCGCCGCATTCTGCATAAATAGGAAGCCCAGATACAGACAGATTGTATACATGCTTCTTTATAAATTTGTTTGCGGACAATTCTTCCGCCTGGGTCTCCGGAAATCCACCCCCCATGTAGAGGCCGTCCAATTCCGGCCAGGGATCTGATTGCAACAAACTCACTTCCCGAATATTCGCTCCGGCTCTTTCCAATGCTTCCAGATTTTCCGGATAATAAAACCACAAGGAAGCGTCCTTTACTACACCAATATTTATATTCCGGTCTTCAGAAGGGGCAAAGGACCAAATAGACCGGGATTTAACAGATAAAGGAGGGGCATTATTAGCTATATCTATCAATTTTTGTGTATCTACGTGAGAAGATACAATCTGGGAAATATTTTCCAATGCCTCTTCTGCCGCGTATTCTTGATCCGAGATCAGGCCCATATGGCGTTCAGGTATAAGCACAGATTTGATTTTGGGAATTTTGCCAAGTACGGGGATATTGGTATACTTTTCCACGCTCTCCCGAATAATACTTGCGTGTCTCTCATTGGCCACATTGTTCAGTATGACCCCGTCAATGTTAATATCCGGTTCAAATGTCTGGCAACCATGTAAAAAAGCTGCCACCGTCCTGGTAACCTTGGTACAATCAACTACCAGTATTACCGGACTTTGAAGATTTCTTGCCAAAGCGGAAGTGGAACAGGAACCCTCGCTATCCAGTCCGTCGAACAATCCGCGATTTCCTTCAATGACTGCAAGACTGCTGGGGTCTGACTTTTGGGCAAAAAGACCGCGCAAAACTTCATCGCACATAAAAAAAGGATCCAGATTTGTTGCTATCTGGCCTGCAGCTCGGCTTAGCCACATAGCATCTATAAAATCCGGACCCTTTTTGAAGGGCTTTACTGCCAAACCCTTTTTATACCAATACCTAGAAAATCCCAAACTAATTATTGTCTTGCCCGATCCTCCCTTAAGTCCACTAAAGGTAAGTCTAGGGTATTTTCTCACAATTACCTTCTAGTTATTCTTCTTCCTCGTCGGATTTTCCCGTACCGGGCAAGTAATACATGGAGGTACTGCCACTGGACCATAAACACAGTCTTTGCTCGTTTACCATTTCATTGATGTACTTTTTGGCTACTCTGGGCTTATCACCAGTGATCTTGGTCAAATCGTTGAAGTAAAACTTGCTTTTGTTTTTTGACTTCTTTTTAAGTTCTTCCTCGATCATTTGTTTTTTTTCTTCGTCAGCCATTTTTTCCTCCATTAAATAGAGGGGGAAAGGTAAAAAAACCTTTCCCCCGGATTCTTTATTCTTCGATCTTCATTTGAGAATACTGGGTGGGGAAACTATCAGTAAACTTGAAGTTGGTTGTCTGTCTCCAGGAATAATATGCAGGATCCCGGAAATCATCAATCAGATGATGAGTGAAATCCAGTCCGCATTTCTCGAAGAACTGCTCCCATCCTATCCTTTCAGCCCATTCTCCCAGTCTTTCGTATTTGAGTGCATCCTGCTTGTACGCATCCACTATCTGTCTGACAGTCTTTGCCAAAGTAGGCCATCTGGGAGGCTCATTTGGTACAAAAGCAACAACAACCTTGGAAAACTTGGGTTCACTAATCCTGTTGGATACCTTGCCACCAGCCATGATAACCAAACCGTCACCTTCTGCGTCTGCCAAGGGGAGTGAGGGGCACATGGTATAACAGTTGCCGCAGTACATGCAGCGGTCGTTATTTACTTCCACACTTTTGACTTCTTTGGTCTCCCCAGTCCTTTCACTAACGATTTCCTTTTTCTTGGGCTTGATTGCACCAGTTGGACAAGCGGCAACTGCCAATGGGAGCTCGCACAAACTGTCGATCCACTCATCGTCTACAATCGGTGGTTTTCTATGGTAACCAAGTAGGGCAATATCTGAACAATGGACAGCACCGCACATATTCAAGCAACAGGCCATAGAAATCCGCAATTGAGCAGGCAATTGCATATTCTGGAATTCCTCGAACAATTCGTCCAAGACAACTTTTACAGTGCCTGAAGCATCAGTAGCAGGTGTATGACAATGGATCCAACCCTGGGTATGGATAATGTTTGTCAACCCTGCACCAGTTCCTCCCAATGGGAACTTGTAGGATCCGCCTTCCATCTTGCGGCTCATAAGATCCTGCTTCAAGGGTTCCACCTTGTCCTTGCTGTCTACCATGAACTCGACATTGTTCCTGGTAGTAAAGCGTACATATCCGTCACAGTGCTTATCTGCGATATCCAGGATTTCACGCAAGTGTTCAACACTCATCAATCTACAACCACCAACTCTAAGAGTATATACTTCGGCACCACTCTCTGCCTTGTGCATGAGTATACCGGGTTCCAGTATCTCGTGCCATTCCCACTTGCCAAAATTTTCCTTGATTACCGGAGGCAAAAACTCCCCGTAGTATCGATTACCAATATCGGTAATTCGATCCTGCATTGGATTTTCTGGATCATATCCGGATGAAACAAAAGCCATATTTATATCCTCCCTTTATCTTTATCTTTGATGTCGTTTTCTGAAGTCTTGTAGATCACGTTCGAAGCCACCTGGCACTTCTTCTTCCTTCCAGAATATGTACGGACTGTGTCGCGGTTCCTGCACGTGTTGTGGTATGGACCTCAAGCTGGTCATCTCAAGCATCTTCTGGAATCCCTGACGCTTCATCAGTTCGCCCAGGCGTTCCCTGTTTCTGCCTTCTTCCATCCACCAGTCCCAAACGCTTTCAATGAGTTCTTTGATCTCATCATAAGGCTCCTCAGTGGGTATAAAAGGTACCAACATGGAACTCATCTGCGCACCGTCCAGAATTGGGGCCTTGGCTCCGGCGAGAACCGATGCTCCCTTTTCTTTGCCCGGTCCAAGTGCTCTGGGCATAACATTAATACAATGCATGCAGCGAGTGCATTCCTTGTTGTCGATCTTCAACTTGCCGTCTTCCATCCACATGCAATTAGTGGGACAACGATCGATCACTTCCTTCTGGATATCAAAGGGTCCCCAGTCCCTGCCAGCGTGAGCTCCGCCGTTGGGAGGGAGTTCACCGCCTATATAGGCCTGGACGGCTTCCTGATCGATCTGGATATCGTCTTTCCAGGTGCCAACAAAGGAAAGGTCCGCCCTGGCTATTGCCGCAACGCAGCCATTGGGGCAACCGTCAAACTTGAACTTGAACTTGTAGGGGAACGCGGGTCTGTGCAACTCGTCCTGATATTCCTGGGTAAGTTGATAGCAAAGTTCCTGGGTATTGAAACAAGACCATTCGCATCTGGATTCACCCAGGCAGCAGGCAGGGGTTCTCAAATTGGATCCCGAACCTCCCAGATCCTGGTCCATATTGTGTGTGAGTTCGTAGAATACTTCTTCCAACTGCTCGGTCCTGGTTCCCAAAAGGATAATATCGCCGGTAGAACCATGCATATTAAAGATTCCGCTGCCTCTAAAATCCCACAAGTCGCACAATTGTCTCAGGAAATCTGTAGAGTAGTACTTTCCGTTGGGCTGATTCACGCGCATTGTGTGGAAATGAGCTACTCCAGGGAACATCTCCGGTTGATCGCAATAACGGCCGATAACACCGCCACCATAGCCGAAAACACCAACAATGCCACCGTGTTTCCAGTGAACTTCCTTTTCATTGTAGGAAAGTTCCAAAACTCCCATCAAATCGTCGACAACATCTTCCGGGATTTGATATTCAAACTGATGGGGATTTTGATGTCTTACTTCCGATTGTTTTTTTAAGTCGGACACAAAGCTTGGCCAAGGACCACTTTCCAATTCGTCCAACTGTGGGGTTTCCCTCTTAGTCATTATTTATCCTCCTTGTAACATGTGTAAACTAAACTAAACTATACCAACAAAATAAACTGTAATTTATTATACAAAAATTACCCTTAAAAAGATCTTGTGATTTTAGGTACAAGTACTGTTTTTTGTCAAGAGAGAAATTGCAACCTGTGAAATTTCTCTCCAAATCAGCCCCTGTAATCCTTTAGTTCATCCAGGATTTCCTGTGCTACATCGAATCCTGATTCTATGGCCAGATCACAATTTTTAGCCGCTTGTGCAAAATCATCTTTTTCCAAGTACGCCAAGGCCAAATTATTATATGCAGGACCAAAAGATGGCTGCTCATTTAATACCTTATTACATTCATCAATGCAAGCATCAATATCTCCTTGCATCATATATGCGCTGCCCAGAGTTGATCTGGCTTGTACAAAATGGGGATCCAGGGAAAGTGCCTTGCGCAGATGTTTTATTGCGTCGTCAATCTTGCCCTGCTGCAGGTAAATAAAACCTATGTTACCTTGGGGTACAGCGAATCTGGATCTAAATTCGGCAGCCTGTTGATTATAACTAAGAGAAGTTACCAGATCTCCTTTGTTCATCGCAAGTCCGCCCAATTGAACATAGGCTTCGGCCAAATCCGGAGTATATTGAATTGCCTTCTTCAATTCTTCTTCAGCTTCCTCAAGCCTTTCCTGACCAATCAAAACACATCCCATATTGTAGTGAAGCAGACCATTTTCCGGTTCCTGCTCCAACCTTTGTTTTAAATCCTGAATATATTCATCCAGATTAGTTACTTTCTCATCACTCATATAAAAACCTCTTTAACCAGGCATAGCCTGAATTTATTATTTACCCTCAACTCTGTAAAATTTGTGTCAAGGGAATATTTAGCAAGTAACCAGCAATAGATAATTAATTCACCACATCGTGCATTTGAAGATCTAAAAAACTATCTTTCCCAAATCTGGTCGGGATGAATACCTTGTTCTTTCAATTTCTCGTAATACCAAATACAAAAATCCAACATTCCCTTATACTTATCATCCGAGGAATATATTCCCATACACATCTCGTGGACTCCGCTTCCATAAGAAGTGGTTTTCAAATCATCTTTTTCATTTTCCTGAAAAAACTCAGCTTTTAGTTGCGCAGCAGTCCTTTTGGTAAGATCTTTTCTTATATCAATAGGATGATTCGGCTCTTGAAAAGGCTCCCACTTGTCGTATCCTATCTTGTCGATAAATTTTCTTCTTCTGGGAGACAATTTATCGTAAATAGCCCTTTTCATCTCTTCATTATCCATCTTAATTATCTCCTTGCGGACCAGGAACAGTCCAAACCATGTCACTAGAGGATTCACATTTGTCCTCGGATTTATCATTGGATTTCAATATCCCCAAATATTCTTCATTGTATTCATTCAAAATAGCCATTGAAACAGGGACTAAAACCTCACCTAATTTTATATGTTTCGTTGGGATGCTTTCTACCATCTTGTGGCTCAATTGCAATAACTTTTGGTGAATTTGGTCCATATAAATGGCAGGATATTGTTTACC
>CAJXKR010000184.1 GCA_913055815.1 uncultured Desulfohalobiaceae bacterium
GCCAAACTCTATGAACAGGGCTACCGGGAACAGTACGGCCTGGATCAGAAAATGCAAGAACAAGCCTGGTTCGATACCATTAGGATGATGCGCACAACCGGGGGTTGGGGAGGTGAATGGCCTAGATTGGCAAAGGAGAAACTCTCGGAGCAAAAAAGAGACAGATTAAAGCCTTATAGTGAAAAGGATGCCCAAATAGTGATAATCCAGCATCTGGGACGTGTTCCCCAAAGGGAAGAATTGAATCTCAGGCTGAGTGCGCATCCGGAAAAGAAATCACTGGTTTTGGCCCCAATTTTAATCGGTTCCAAGCAAAAAAACCGCGATCAATTATCCTGGTTCTTTCTCTTGTATGCTGACAAGGGAGTGCTGGATATCGTCAAGAACTATGCCCTGGGAGAATTATATGGTGTGGCCAAGGGTTTTGTCAGCAAGACCATTTATTTGGGGCCGGCCTGGGATCTGGCACAATCCATCAATCTTCCCCAAACTTTGGGGCGGACCGGAATAAGGGTCACGATACCGTACTACAGGCCTTTGAGATCAAAATGGGGTGATTCCCGGGTCTTACTGGACGGCCAAAAAGGGTTTTCCCTGCTTCGAGCTGATTCTGTTGCCGAGCTGGCCCTGCAGAATCAATTACTTACTGCTGGACGGGACCTGAGAATTGCCCTTGCCAGGGCTGCACTGAAGAACATACTGGCTGCAGAAGGGGGGAAGGCCTTGGGTAAACAAACTGTTGGAAGCGAGTTGGGAGCTAAAATTTTTCAGATTTTGGGAAAGGGGATCGCATCGGCGAGCAGTGCGGCAGAGACCCGTAATTGGCTTCTGTTGCCCAGGGAAATAAGGGTGCTTAGATTGCCTGTTTCGGCTGGCCGGCACAGTGTGACTCTAAACAGTTACAAGGATTCAGGGGTGTTGCATCGGACCACAACCCGCAGTTTTGTACTGGATCCGGGAGAAATAAAGGTTTGGGTTCACAGGAGCTTGTAACTACTCTGCAGGTTATATTATAAGGGACTAGGTACGTTCAATAGCGATATAAAACTCGTAAATTCAGATGGTTAGCTTAGAATTTTTGACTGTCAAGCTTATAGGAGGTAAAAATGCGAATTTCAGCAATAATGCAAAGGATTTTGGCTGCATGTTCGATCATGATTTTATTAATAGGGGGGTTCTCCTGTGCAAGCACACAGGTGAGCCGGGTGGATTCTGATACCACGGTGGATATCTCCGATCGCTGGAACGATACTGACTCCAGGCTGGTGGCCAAAAAGATGATCTCTGACATGCTTACCTATCCTTGGGTGGAGAAATTCAAGGAAAATAATGGCGGCGAGACTCCTACCGTGATCTTGAAGCGGGTTCAGAATAAATCCCACGAGCATATCGCAGTGGACACTTTTATTAACGACTTGCGCAGGGCTGCGCTGCGTTCCGGAAAGATAGATTTTGTAGTAGGGGGACCTGCCAGGGAACAGGTCCGGGAGGAACGCAAGGATCAGGATATTCACGCCAGGGAGGATACCCGGGCTGAAATGGGACAGGAAATCGGGGCTGATTTTGCGCTTACAGGCACAATCAGTTCTATTGTGGATCAAGTGGAAGGCAAGAGAGTGACTTTCTACCAAGTGGACTTGGAGTTGGTCAATATGGAAAAGAATCGAGTAGCCTGGACTGGACAGAAGAAGATCAAGAAGGTTATGGAGAGAAGTGAGTTCGGTTTCTGGTAACTCCAGGTCTTCCCTTCTGGCTGAGCCGTCTCGCCGGTACTGTTCGAAGATTCCATGGGACCTGTGCGGTTTTTTGTATGAAAAATAGTTAATTTTTTCAAACCAGGGAGAGTTATGAATTGTTTTGCTAAATCAAACCATGTTTTGTTGAGATTTTTTTTACTGGTTTTGTGCCTCATGGTCCTATTTGCCTGCGGGGGTGGACATACCCGGGATGCATCACATGCGGACTCCTTGGATACAACTGATAAGCAGAGCGGAAAAACCCAGGAAAAAAAGGGTTCAACCCTGCCAGACTGGATAAAATCCCCTCCCAGGCAGCCAGGGGTGGTCTATGGGGTTGGATCTGCGAAAATATATACCAACGACACCTCCAATGCCCTGCAAAATGCCAAGGAGAGGTCCAGGGTGGAGCTGGTCAAAAAGCTCAGGGTAAAGGTCTCCGGAGAAACAACCGCCAGTTTCTCCCGGACCATCAAGGATGAAAAGGTGAGTAAGTTGACGCGTTCAGTGGTCAATGAGGCCAGGAGTTCAGTGGAGGAAGTGGAACTCTCCGGCATCGAGTTCATCCGCACAGAGGTGGTCAAAAGCCAGGACCAGGTTTACGTCTTGTCCAGGCTGGATACGGAAAAAGCTGCTGCAAAAATCAAGACACGTATTCAGCGTCTGGACAATAGGCTGAAAAAGTTCGACTCCACCCGGCAAAAGGCAGGCAAAAACAAGTTGCAAAGGCTTCGGGAACTCCTCCCGGTTCTGACTCTGCTTGAAAAGAGGGCTAAACTGGTTGAAAAGCTAAATATGTTGAATATCGATTCTGCAGAGCCTGCAATGCTGGATTGGCATCGTGAACTTCAAGACCGGATCTTAAATCTTTTGGAGGATATTACAATAGGCCTCAAGCCGCAGGGAAAAAGAACCGGGGATTTAAATTCCGTATTGATGCAGTCCCTATTGGAAAAAGGTGTCAATGTGAGGAATAGTGCAAACGGGGACTTGATACTGCAATACAGGACCGATATGAGGACTGTGCACAGGGATGGTACTTACTTTGTCTTTGCCGAGGGGTCAGCTTCCTTGCTGAACAGTGAGCAAGACGTGGTGGCAAAGTTCAAGGCCCGGATCAAAGGGGCATCGGTGGAGAAGGGCCTGGCCAGGGATCGCGCCCTCTCCAAGCTCGCAAATAAGTTGGGGGAGAATATAGCCAGGAGCTTGCTGCAAAAGTTGTGATTCTGTTTTCACTTTCCTGGGTCTCGCTATGGCAAAATAATAACGAACTGCCTAAAGGACATCTTTTTTCATGAATAAGAGTGTTTCATTGCAAGAATTGTTCTCCGGACTGAAAAAAGAGCGGGAAGAGTTCAAGCAAAAGTGTTTTCAAGAAGCCTGCGGAATAGCTGATGTCAGGGAATTTAGCCAAAAAATCGCTTCCCTGTTCAAAGAGGGGCTTGGTGGTACAAGCGTTGACAGGGGGAATTGGTTCTTGGCCAGGGTGGGTGGATTCGGCAGGGGAGAACTTAGTTTTCTTTCCGACCTGGATCTTTTGTTTTTGTACACCCGCTCACTTTCCAACCAAAAGAAGGATTTTATTCGGGAGTTCGTGTCCGGCCTTTGGGACAACGGTTTTGAAGTAGGGCATTCGGTGATCTCTGTAAGCGGTTTGAATGAACTCAGTAAAAAGGACTTCTCGGTTTTGACCACGAATTTGACCTCGGAATTCATATTTGGTGATACTGAATTGTACGATAGCTGGCAAACAAGATTTCTCCGGGGGATTGGTCCCAGGCAAAAGAAGCGGTTGTTGGACAGGGTGTTTGAATATAGAAATTCCCGTTATCTTGAATACGGAAACAGCATTTATATGCTGGAACCCAATATAAAAGAGGGTTTGGGCGGACTAAGGGATATACACAGTTTGAGATGGGCAGGTATATTAGCCTCTTGTTCCTCGAATTTGGAAAACATGCTGGCGGAAGGGTGGCTTAACGGCACTGAAAAACAATGGTTGCAGGATGCGGAAGACTTTTTATGGAAGGTCAGGCTGCAGTTGCATGGAATCCAGGGTAAAAAGCGGGACAAGCTGATACTCTCAGCCCAGGAGGAGATCGCAAACAGGTTGGGATTCGGGGATCAGGGAACTGAGGCGGTTTCACCGGTGGAAGGTTTCATGCGCAATTATTATAAACACTCCGCAAGAATAAGGAGGGTAACCGAATTTGTCCTGGAAAAGCTGGGTACTATTTTCGGAGAGCAATATTCAAATTCCGGTAAAAGCAGGATAGCCGGTGACTTTGTTTTCCAGGGAAAACACATAAGATTCCGTGATCCGGCTCAAACAAGGCAGGATCCGAGCCTGCTGATGCACATCTTTTGGCGGGCTGCCAGACACAAGGCGCATTTCCATCACGAGACCGGCCAAATAATCAGGGAAAATCTACAGTTTTTTGATCCCAAGCTAAGACAAGACCCGAATATTATCCAAGAGTTCTTTGATATCCTCTTGGATCCGGAAATGGCTTTTACTGTCCTCAAGACCATGTTGGAAACCGGTTTTCTGGAAGTATTCCTGCCGGAGTTTGCTCCCATCCGTTACAAGGTGCAGTACGATGTATACCATTTGTACACGGTGGACGAGCACCTGCTGCGGACTGTCAGGGAATTGCACGCGCTGCAGCAAGGGGAGTCCGAGGATGAGCCTTCCTGTAATTATTTGGATAATAGGGAACTTTTTTCCGGAATAAGCAATAAGAGGATCTTGTACCTCGCAGCCCTGATCCACGATGTGGGCAAGGGAGAGGGTAAAGGTCACGCCAAGCGCGGGGCGGAAATGGTGGTAGAGACCGGTAGACGCCTGAATTTGACTCCAGACGAAGTAGACCTGCTGGTTTTTCTGGTGGAAAACCATTTGCTATTGGCAGAAACTGCACTAAAGAGGGATTTGTCCGAGGAAAAACCTGTGGAGAACTGTGCCTTGAAGGTTGGGAATGCGGAAAACTTGTCCATGCTCTATCTGTTGACAGTAGCGGATTCCAAGGCAACCGGGGCCCAGGTTTGGAGCAGTTGGAGGAAGGCACTGATCCGGGAACTCTTTATTAAAGCCAGGAACTTTCTGGAACAGGAAGAGTGGCAAAACAGGGATATTAATCCCAAGGTGCAAGAAAAAAAAGATGTTGTCCACAAAAAGTTGGAGCCCGAAGTTGCTGCAAACAAGATTACCTCCTGGCTGGATAAGCTCTCACTCAGGTATTTGCTTAATCAAACAGCTGAAGATATTGTAGTGCACTATTTTCTGGAACAGGAACTTAAACAATCCAGTCTCAAGATAAACGTCAAGGCACTGGAGGACGAGCGCTGGGAAGTTGTGTTTGTATGCCGGGAAAAACAGAATCTTTTCGATTTTATTACTGGAGTTCTCTGGGTGAACGGTATAAATATCCTGTCTGCGGATATTTATACCCGGGATTACGGTGTGGCCCTGGATATATTGATCGTGGATCAGATCCCGGATCCTCTGAATCCCACAAGGGTTTGGGATCGCGTGGAGCGAGACCTGGAGGGGTTGCTAAACGGAGATACTTCCCTGGAAAAGTTGAAATCCAGGCATTTGGGCAGGAATCTCTTGAGAAAAAAGCTGGTGGTACCTATCGAGGACAAAGTATTGATAAATGAGCAGGCTTCTGATTTCTTTACAGTGATAGAAGTATATACCTGGGAGAGGTCCGGGGTGCTGCATGCGATTTCCAAGGTCCTGCACTCCTTTGATCTCACTATTAAATCAGCCAAGATTACCACACCCGGGGCACAAGTGGTGGATGTGTTCTATGTTACAGACCATTACGGCGGAAAGATCATCGATGAGCAGATGCACTCCAAAATAAGCAACGAATTGTTATCCACGTTAAAACAAGTTTAGACCGGAGACCCCAACCCTGAACAGTGAACTTTGAAAACAGTTGCGAAACAGGTGTGCAGCTTCCCTTTTTGGGTGTGTTAATGGAATAAATTTACCCTGAAATTGAAAGCAGCTTTACTTTACTTGTAAATTTTGTCATGAGAGATTTGTTTACAGAAAGATTTGAAAAATATTTTCTAGACTAGGAACCAGGGACGAAAAAACAAGAACAAGGCACGCACCTTGAACTCTTAATCATACAGGAGGGAGAGATGAACCCCCAAGAGGTTATACAGTACGCCAAGGACAATGGCGCGAAGATGGTGGATCTTAGGTTCTGTGACTTTCCGGGATTGTGGCAGAATTTCAGTGTCCCCATGAGCGAGTTTGACGAGGATTCCTTTGAGGACGGTTTTGGTTTCGACGGCTCCAGTATCCGGGGATGGATGCCTATAAACGCCAGTGATATGCTCGTAGTTCCGGATCCGGATACCGCTGTTATGGATCCATTTACCAAGGAGCCCACCCTTACCCTGATCGGGAATATAGTCGATCCCCTGACCAGGGAGAAATATTCTCGGGACCCCAGGTACATAGCCCAAAAAGCGGAGGAGTACTTAACCTTTACCGGGCTGGGTGACACCCCTTTTATAGGGCCGGAAGCTGAATTCTTTATCCTGGACGATATACGTTTCGATTCCGCCCCGAATTACAGCTATTATCAACTGGATTCGGTGGAAGGTATCTGGAATTCCGGTAGGCAGGAAAATCCCAACCTGGGATACAAGCCCAGGTACAAGGAGGGGTATTTTCCAGCACCACCCATGGATTCCTACCAGGACTTGCGCACGGAAATGGTGCAGGTGATGGAACAAGTGGGCATACGGGTGGA
>CAJXKR010000185.1 GCA_913055815.1 uncultured Desulfohalobiaceae bacterium
ACAAACACAAGTCGCAGGGACAGGATAAGGAATTCTTACAGACAAAACCAGTGCATAGAGCAAGAACTAAACCAATTACTGGAGGTGGACTTGAATGCATATTCTCTTAATAGGGGGAGGCTGGTCCAATGAAAGGGATATCTCTTTAAAAGGTGTGCAATCTATTCACGAGACACTGATTGAGCTGAATCACGATGTGGAATTCCTGGACCCTGCTTATGATCTGGACAAGCTACTGGCAAGGGCGGAAGATTCGGATTTTGCATTTATCAATTTACACGGCTCACCGGGTGAAGACGGAATAGTACAGTCAATGCTGGATAGAATCGGGTGTCCCTATCAAGGTTCAGACACGTGCGGTTCCCTGCTCGCCTTGAACAAGGCGGTATCCAAAGAGTTCTTCGTCCACTATCAAATACCCACCCCGGCATGGAAGTTCATCTCTTCGGCACCCAAGACCCAAGGGGAGATGGAATTCGATTTCCCCGTAATCGTAAAACCCAATATCGGCGGATCCAGCATAGACCTGCAATTGATCCGGGACAACAATACCCTGCAGGAAGCGGTCTCGTCTTTGATATCCCAGGGGGATCAGGTCCTTTTGGAAGAGTACATCCAGGGGCAGGAGATAACATGTGCAGTCCTGGGAGACACCCCGCTTCCCCCGGTAATGATCAAGCCGGCAGACAATTCCGACCTGTTCGATTTTTACAGTAAATATACTCCCAAGGCTGCCCAAGAGATCTGTCCAGCCCCTATTCCCGAATCACTTACCCAACAGATCCAGGATCTGGCACTGAAGACACATACTGTACTCGGACTTTCGGATTACAGTAGAACCGACTTTATGGTTCATGAGGAAACACCCTACGCCCTGGAGGTGAACACCCTCCCCGGAATGACGAATACCAGCCTGCTGCCCCAGGCAGCCGGAGCCATAGGCTATTCTTACCAGGAATTGATTTCCGAATTGATCGACCTGGGAATGCGGAAAAAGTCAAAGTAAAAAGGATACCTGAATGCAAAAAAAGATACTGCCAATGAGTTACAGACTTATCCTTGTCCTCTACAATGCAATTTATTCCCTAATTGCCACATTCTTGTTTATTTTCAATTATTTCAGAAGCAAAAAGAACAATCCAGCACTTCCGGTTTTAAACAATGGATACAAGGTGGACATGTGGGTCCTCTGCCCCTCTAGCGGGGACGAGGCCCTGTTAAAGGAGATACTTTCATCCTGGCCGGAGGAGGAACCCATTACTGTACTGGCAAGTACTGGCACACAAAAGGGATACGAGTTTTTAAAAAATCTCCATCCCCCGCGGCAAGTAGGACTCCTTGTAGACCACATGCCGCAGGACAGATCTTCAGTTGTTAAAAGCTACTTGAAAAAGTTCTCTCCCAGGGCTTTAATCCAGCTGGGAACAATTGAATTCAGGCCCAATCTGTTCTTGAACTGCAAAAAACAGGATATTCCCAGCTTGTTCTTGAACCCGAGACTATCCCCCAGAAGCCTGGCTCGTTATCTATTTCTGCAAAATTTCTGGTATTTCCTCGGCCCGGATGAAATCTGCGCAAGTAGCGAAATTGAACTGTCGCGGCTGCGAGTCCTGTTTCCGGGGCGCAAAATCGATAAACTGCCTGACATTAATTTGGACCGCTACCCAGAAAACAATCTTATTCCCTACGTACACAATCCGCTATCGCATTACCTCAAGGCGCAGAGTCAATTCCTGGTATTTGCTTTAGTCGGGAAAGAGGAAGAGGACCATATCATCCGGAGCATAAAAGAAGTACTATATAAAAGACCCAAAAGCATCATTGCTATCTTTCCTGAAGATAACGCAAAATCGGACACCTGGGACCAACTACTGCAGAACAAAGGTATTTCCCGGATCAAGAGAAGCGAATTGCAGGATCAGGTACCTCCGGGCAGCGTCATTCTCTGGGATGTAGCAGGAGAAATTGATGCCGCCTACGCGTTGGCCAGGGGAGTGTTTGTAGGTGGAACACTTGCACCCCGGAAAAAGGAAGCCGACTTTCTCAGGCCCCTTTATCAGGGAGTCATCCCCTGTATCGGGCCCTATTGGCACCATTTCGCCTGGGCAGAAGAAGTGGTCTTCAGGCAGGGACTTGTAACACAAGTGCAAAACGAAATTGAACTCCAAAGCAATTTATTGGAATACCTAAAAGGCAATCCCAAAAGAGAAAAGATCAATGAAAATTTCCATAATTTTCTTGTTAACGGCCAAGGTGGAACAACCAGTGCAATTAACAAGATTATCTCCTATATTAGACATCAGAATTAGGAACCTTATTTTACCAAATCAGGAGGAAGCATAAATGATTGGAGCATTGCTGGGTGATTTTGTTGGATCCAGATTTGAAAGCGCACCCATTAAGAGCAAGGATTTTTCCCTGTTCACCAGTAAAAATTCCATAACCGACGACTCTGTGTTAACTATCGCGATTGCGGACAGTCTGATGAATGACACTCCCTACAGCCAAAATTTAAAGGCCTATTACCAACTCTATTCCCGTGCGGGTTTTGGAGCAAGTTTCCATATCTGGGCCTCTTCAGACCAGGAAGTACCCTATTATAGTTTTGGCAACGGATCAGCGATGCGCGTAAGTCCGGTGGGCTGGTACTTTGATACCCTGGAAGAGGTTCTGGAACAGTCCCGAAAAAGTGCGGAAGTAACCCACAATCACCCGGAAGGCATAAAAGGGGCGCAAGCAATTGCGGCAGCGATTTTTCTCTCCAGGCATAATCTCGGCAAACAGGATATAAAACAAGAGATAGAATCGCGCTTCCAATACGATCTCTCCAGGTCACTTGGGGAAATAAGACCTGAATACGAATTTGACGTTACCTGTCAGGGCTCGGTCCCGGAGTCCATTATCTGTTTTCTGGAATCCGAGGACGTGGAAGATGCGATAAGAAATGCGGTATCCCTGGGAGGAGACAGCGATACCCAGGCCTGCATCGCGGGGTCAATAGCAGAGGCGTATTATGAGACTATGCCGCAAGAACTCAAAAAAAAGGTACTAAACAGCTTGGACAGTTTCTTGTATCAAAAGGTAATGGACTTTATGCAGACCATCGATCAATAAACTAATAAAGTTTTAGAGTGTTAGAGTTTTAAAGTGTTAGAGTGTTAGGTTTTACAGCGACGAAGTAGACGGGTAAGTTTTCCTCCAATCGCTAATTAGGATATCTTATGCTAAGAGCGGAACTGATTTCCACTGGTAACGAACTACTGCACGGAGAACTGCAGGACACAAACACCGCATGGATTGCCGAGGAATTGAGCTGCCGGAACATTCGGATTGTTCGCCATACTACTGTAGGTGACGATATAGAACAATTGACCGAGCTACTCCGGGAATGCGGAGCAAGAAACCATATTGCCCTCGTAACAGGTGGACTGGGGCCGACATCCGACGACATAACAGCCCTGGCGGCGGCAAAAGCTGCTAATATTACCCTTGAGCTGAACTCAAAGGCTATGGAACAAATCCAATCCTTTTTCCACAGAATCGGCCTGGTGATGCCGGATAACAACGAGAAACAGGCCATGCTTCCCATGGGGTCTGAACTTATTGAGAACCCCATTGGCTCTGCCCCGGGATTTTTTGTAAATATAGAAAAATGTATGTGTTTTTTCCTACCCGGTGTACCCCGGGAAATGAAATTGATGCTTGAACAGTCGGTCATACCCAGGATCCAGGAAAGATTCGGCTTGACCGCGGAAAAGCCCGAAAAGTCCAAACTGCGTGTATTTGGCCTGGGGGAGTCCCAGGTGCAAGCAAAATTAGAAGAATTCAGCCAAAATTTCCCCGGAATTGTCCTGGAATACCGGGCTTTGTTTCCGGAATTGCAACTGACCCTGAGACCTTCGGAATCAGCGAATCAAGCTCAGGACCTTTTGCTTGCAGAGGAATGGATAATCTCCCAATTGGGTAATGCGGTCTTTTCCCGGGGAGGCGAAGAAATGGAGGAAGTGATCGGAAGATTGTTGACTAGCAGGGAAGAGAGCCTGGCTATAGCCGAAAGCTGTACCGGCGGCAGGATCTCTCACCTTGTCACCAATATTTCCGGAAGCTCCCAATATTTCCTCCTTTCCGGTGTCACCTACACAAATAAATCCAAGACAAAACTGCTGGGAGTATCACCTGACACCCTGGACAATTACGGAGCCGTATCTGAACAGACTGCCCGGGAGATGGCTGCCGGAATCAGGAATATCTCCGGAGCCACCTACGGTATCTCCACTTCCGGCATTGCGGGCCCAAGTGGCGGCACGCCGGAAAAACCCGTGGGTACGGTCTGCATCGGAATTGCAGATTCTCATGATTCCACTGCCAGCAAGCACAAATTCAATTTCGATTCCCGCACAATGAACAAGAAAATCTTTGCCTTCTTGGCCCTGGATGCTCTGAGAAGGCATATCCTGGCAAAGGCTAGTTAGTGCTTGAACGAAAACTCACCCATCTGCTTCGTCGCTTCAAAATTTTGGAATCCTCATGTATTAATATACACTACGGGAATAGTTAATTTTTAAGATTCCAGTATTAACGGGACCCTTGCACAAGGTCTCAAGGTTCACGGTTCCTGGTTCAAAAGGTGGAGCAGTAAAGCTCCCAAAATTCCGCAACCCTGAACAGATACTAATTCCCGAGTCTGCAGGACATTTTTATCCTAGGATGTGTATCTAGTCAGTCACTGTAACAGCACACTTTTTTATCGTTTTGCTCCAGATCCCAAACAATCCGGATTTGACCTTCTGCCGAGGTCGTATGCACGTCAGCGCCTGTTTTTTTCAACCCCTCAATCACCTCTTGATGCGGGAACCTGAAATAATTCAAATATCCGCAGCTTATCACCGCTACTTCCGGGTCCACTCTTGAATACAATTCACCTGACATGCTCTTTCTGCTGCCGTGGTGAGGCACCAACAACAATTCTGCTTGCAAGGACGCATTACGGCTCAACACTCGTTCGATTCCCGGCTTTTCCAAATCACCCGGCAACAAGGCCAATCCCTTGCCAGCGTGTCTCAAGCCAAGGACCAGGGATTTGTCATTGTCCTTTTTCAAATCGCAACTTTTCCCCGGGTGAAGTATCTTGAGATTACACTCCTTATCAAGTGCAATCTCACCACCCCTGCAAATAGTTTTTGTTTCGGCACCACTCTCGGAAAGGGCCTTTTTCAATCTCTCCTTGTCCCAACCATCCGGCCAATCACCATTATAAACAAATTCCCGTACCCGGAAATTCTCCAGTATATAAAAAAGTCCCCGCAAGTGATCATAATCCGAGTGTGTCAGTATCACTTTCTCCAACCTGGGAGGCCTGTTCCGAGTTAACGCCGGAGCAAGTGCAAACTTGCCCAAATCAAAATCCTTGTTCCAGGACCCTCCCCCGTCCACCAAGATCCTTTTCCCTTTATAATATTCCATACACACGGATTGGCCCTGGCCTATATCCAGTACCTGCAGCTCTATTTTGGATTCCAGGGCTGACAACTCCCTCTTTAAACCTGGATAAACAATCAATACAAAACCCAGGATCACCAACCACCAGGGAATCTTTCCAATCTTTTTCCAGAAGATCGCCCCTATCCCCGACAAAATCCAGAACCCTACCACTTCCTGCCAAATCGGCCTTAAAGCCACCATAACATGCACCAGTCCATTATCATCCATGTAATGCAGGACCTGGAGCATATTACTCAAAACCGTTTCTGCGGCGTATAAACACCCACCGGACAAAATCATACAGCCGGGCAACAAACTCAAAAGCATCCCGAACAGACCCAGGGGCAACACCACCCACCCCAGCAGCGGCAGCCAAAACAGGTTGGTATAAATATCCAGGGTTACCCTTCCAAAGTTCCAGACAGTAAGAGGCAGCAGGACCAGATTTGCAATCAAGCTTATCCCCAGTATTCCGGCCAAGGGGATCAAAATCCGGTTCATGAACCTACCTGACGGAAACAGGGATTTAATACAGGAATAAAGATGCGGCCAGAAAAGCACGATCCCAGCTACTGCAACACAGGACAACTGCAAGCTTATGTCGTATATATCCAGGGGCCTGAACAACAATATACAAAACACTGCGAAAAACAAACCGTCCAGTAACACCTTTTGTCTCCCCCTCAAGAGCAAAACTCCCCAGAAAAAGAACATCAAGCTTGCCCTCAAAAGCGAAGGCCGTGCCTGCCCCAGCCAGACATAGGCGAGTACCAGGGGGATAGCCAGTAAGATAGCAAGTTTGGACCGGGGGATCTGCAGATAGGTCTTGGGCCAGACTACCCCGATCAAGCAGGCAAACAACCAGGCAATGGTGATCAAAAATCCCAGGTGCAGTCCCGAGAGGGCAAGACTGTGTGCCAGGGATGCCCTTCTGATTGTATCCAGGGTGGAATAGGACAATTTGCTCCTGTCCCCCATAACCAAT
>CAJXKR010000186.1 GCA_913055815.1 uncultured Desulfohalobiaceae bacterium
CGCCACTCTCGCTGATTGATGTATAGAGAAATTAAACACGAGAAAAGATATTGTCAATAGAACAATATTAGGGTGCAAGCTGATCCTATTTTTCCGAAAGGCTCTGCCTATAGTTCACTGACTGCTTCAGGGTCTCCTTGTCCATGTATTTGAGCTCGGAACCCACCGGTATTCCCTGGGCTAAGCGGGAAATATGGATATGGGGAAAATTTTTCTCCACCAAGTTGACTATATAGGACTCAGTTGCTTCCCCTTCCCGGGTAGTACCCAAAGCCAGTATCAATTCATTTACCAGGCCGGAATCCAACCTATCTTTCAAGCGTTCCAGATTCAATTCATGTACCTGGCTACCGTCCAGGGGGCTCAACAGTCCCCCCAGGACCAAAAATTTTCCCTTATAGAATCCCGCTTCGTCAATAGTCAAAAGTGCATCCCAATCCGAGACCAGACACAATAAATCCTCCCTTCTGGAAGGATCGGAACAAATAGAGCAAGGCTCCTCGTCGCTGGGGCATCCGCATTGACTGCACAGGCAGACACTGTCCCTCAGGGTTTGTATGGAATGTCCCAGATTTCGAACCTGATCTTCCGGCCAATTAAGAAGTGTTAGGCCCATACGCAAAGCGGATTTGGGTCCCACACCGGGAAGCTTGGACAACCTGTCCACAACTGTTTGTAAAGCACGGGGCAACTTCTGCACTGCGATCCTCCAGTATACAACTCTTTACACGTTTAGGTAAGTCCCATTCCCGGAATATTCATTCCCCCGGTAATCTTGGACATCTCATTTTGCACCATTTCCCTGGCCTTTTTTATGGCCTCGTTCGTGGCAGCCAGCACCAGATCCTGCAACATTGCCACGTCGTCGGAATCCACTACTGAAGGATCTATTTTCAAATCCGTCAGTTCCAGGGATCCGTTGGCAGTAGCTGAAACCATTCCACCCCCGGAACTGGCTTCCACTGTTTGATTCGCCAATTCCTGCTGCGTCTCCGACATTTTCTTTTGCATTTCCTGGGCCTGTTTCATCATTTCCTGCATATCCATTTTATCTCCTCCTGTTTTTTCAGGTTTTTTTGTAATAACTTATAATCGGTTTCCCGCCACTGCAATTTCCAGTCTCAACTCTCAAGATTCCAGTATCCAGTTTCTAGTCCCTGGAAAAGACATCTATTACCTTGGCCTGGAATTCATCCATCACCTCCCGAACTACTGGATCTTCCATGGCTTTTTTTTTCAGTTCTCCATTAGTGCCATTATTCCCACAGGAAGCAGCTCCCTGGATATTTATCTGCATATCTTTCTGGAAATACTCTTGCACCAGGGATTGTAAACAACTGAATTTTTCCTTGTCCTTTAAGCGTTCGCTCAAGAATTTGGGACAGCTTAGCTCCAGGGTGTCATTGACCCTTTTCCCGTCCACCAGATTCAAATTGGGCAAGGAGATGGATCCGTCCCGCTTTGTTTGTACGTAGTTCAAAAATCCCTGCCAATCTTTATTGTCCTCAACAGGAACATTGGCGGTATCCTCTGCAGTCTCGTGATTGTTGGCAGAATACTCTGCGCTGGACTCGCGGGTGGTCGCTTCTGTTTTGCCGAAGCGCGCGTTCTCGGGAGTTTTCTTTCCAGAAACCTTTTCCTCGCCTCCTTGGCCTTGCAAGCTATTAAAATCTTGCACCGGAATCAAATCGCTCAAATAAGAGATATTTAAAAACAACAGTTCCATTGCCAAGCCGGGTTCCAAACTGAACATCACGTTCTTCTGCCCTTCCAAGGTCATTTGCCAGGCTGCATGGATATAGGACAAAGGGAAGTTCCCGGAGACCTGGAGCCAATTGCGTGCTTCTTCCCCGGGCATTTCCAATAGTTCCAGGGCCCTTTCACCGCCCTGCTTCAAAATAAACAAATTGCGCCAGACATTGGTGAATTCCTGCAGGAAAAATCCCAGATCCAAACCCGTATTCAGAAGATGCCTGGTCAACTCCACAATCCTAAGGCAATCCTTGTCCGCGATCGATTGTACCAATTCGAACATCAACTCGTGTCCGGCTATTCCCAAAAGTTCGCGAACTCCCTCCACCGTGACCTTTCCTTGCCCCAGGGCCAGTATCTGGGACAACAGGGAAAGGCAGTCCCGCACACTTCCTCCGCCCTTTTTGGCCAACACACTCACGGCACTTTGTTCAAAGTCCTTTTCCTGTCTGTTCAGGATCTCGACCAAAAATTCCTCCAGTTCCTTCTGGGGAACTCTTTTGAACACGTAGTGCTGACACCTGCTTACAATAGTGGCCGGGAACTTGTGCGGCTCCGTAGTTGCCAGAATAAAAGTAACATGTGGAGGTGGTTCTTCCAGGGTCTTTAACAAGGCATTAAAAGCGGGCTTGGACAGCATGTGGGCTTCATCTATGATGATCACCTTGTACCGGAGTTCTATGGGGGCATAGCCCACCTCTTCATTCAATTTGCGCACATTGTCAACACCGGTGTGCGAAGCCCCATCTATCTCATAAACATCCAGGCTTATACCCTGGGTTATCCTGGAACAAAATTCACATTCATTGCAGGGCTCGGCTGCCGGGCCATGCTTGCAGTTGATCGCCTTGGCCAATATCCGGGCGATAGAAGTCTTGCCCACCCCCCTGGTACCGCTGAACATATATGCCGGAGCAATCTTTTCTTCCTGGGCGGCCCTGGACAATATCCTGCCAACAGGGCCTTGTCCCACTACCTGGGCAAAAGTCTGCGGTCTGTATATGCTGGTGAGGTGCTTCTGACTCATATCCCTTCTTAATCCTATGATGCAATCTGAATATGACTGGCTGAATCCAGTCATATTCCACAACTACTTGTTTCGAACTTCGAACTTTTTAGTTAGTTCCCATCCGAAAAAAGAATTCCGGACCTGTATCAGGTTTCAAAATTATAGAGCCATCCCGCATATTTCAGATTTTCTCCCAGAACCACACTAAAGAACTCGTTTTGCAGCAACTTTGTCACCGCACCGGCCTCACCTGCTCCAATCTTCCGGCTGTCCAATTCCCGTATCGGGGTCAACTCAGCAGCAGTTCCGGTTAAAAAGGCCTCGTCCGCTATGTAGATCTCATCCCTTGTAAATCTCTGTTCCTTTACAGTATATCCCATATCCCTGGCCAGGGTAATAACCGTATCTCTAGTAAGCCCGGGCAAAACCGAACCCAGAGGAGGTGTTTTGAGCACGCTGTTCTTGATTATAAAGATATTCTCCCCGGTGGCTTCGGCTACATAGCCGTCAACATCCAGCATCAGGCACTCGTCGTAATTATCTGCAAAGGCTTCCCGCTTGGCCAGGATGGAATTAACGTAGTTACCCGCAATCTTGGCCTTGGTCATCATAACATTTGGATGGTGCCTGCTGTAACTGGAAGTTTTCACCCTGATTCCCTTTTGAAGGGCTTCTTCACCCAAATAGGCGCCCCAGGGCCATACCGCGATAATCAGATTGATCGGATTATCACCCGGATATACTCCCATTTTGCCGTCACCAATAAATGCGAGCGGCCTAATGTAGCCCTCCTTCAATTTGTTCTCGCGCAAGGAGTTAATAATGGCTTCGCATACTTCCTCCTGGGAAAAAGGAATCTCCATCTGCATTACCTTTGCCGAATCAAACAAGCGTTCCACATGCTCTTCCAGGCGAAAAACTTCCGAAGATCCATCGGTACACTTATAGCACCTAATTCCTTCAAAAACCCCGGCTCCGTAATGAAGCGTATGGGTTAACACATGTACCTGCGCATCTTCCCAGGGTACAAACTGACCATTAAACCAGATTTTTCCCGAATTTTGGTCCATGCAAAAAGCTCCTGTGATTGTTTTAATTTTTTAAAATCCAACGACTGCGTGTCTCCAGATTATCAGTGGGTTGACGTAAGTCGTAAACAAAATTTTGCATACATATTATATTAGATTACAACAGATCTCTTCTTTTTTCAAACTCCCGAAAACCGTATCACCTCTCTGTCCTCCGTCCTCCGTCCCCTGTCACCTGTCATTCTGTCACCCTTGAGAAGTCCTGAATATCAGACGGATAGGTGCCATCTTGAATCCAAACATCTTCCGGATCTGCTTTTCCAGGAACCTGACATATTCTGCTTTCAACAACAAATGATTATTCATGAAAAATACAAAAGTTGGTGGTGTGGTATCCGCTTGAGTAAAATAGTAGAATTTGGGCCTCTGTCCCTTAATCACCTGGGGTTGATGTGCCTGTATTATTTCGGTAAGCACCCTGTTCAGTTCTCCGGTGCCTACTCTTTTTTGGCATTCATCCCACAATTTCTCCGCCAATGGGAGCAAACCCCCAAAGCCTGCCTTGGTAACAGCGGAAGTGTATATAATCGGGACATGAGAAGAGATTTTCATCTCCATTTCAAAGAACTTTTTCATCTTGGGCCTGTCTTTGCGCGCAACCAGGTCCACCTTGTTTACAGCCAGGATAAAAGGCGGTTTCTCCTTGTTCAGATAATCAAGCAACTTTTTGTCCTGGCTTGTCAGAGCTTCCGCGGCATCAACCACGTGAATGGTCACATGCGCCCTACTGCTGCTTTTCAGGGACCTCAGGACACTGAATCTCTCCAGGGAATTACTGATACGCGTCCTGCGCCGCACCCCGGGAGTATCTACAAACACATACTTGGCACCGTCCTTTTCCAGTTCAACATCCACACTATCCCTGGTTGTACCGCTATTTTCGCTGGTTATCAGCCTCTTGTCCCCAATCAGGGAATTTATAATAGAAGACTTGCCCACATTGGGCCTGCCCAACATTGCTATTTTCAATCCATCCCGGGGTGATGCCTCCAAATCCAATTCCTTTTTGGAAGGCAAATCCTTGCACAAATCTTCAATCAGATCCCGGACTCCGTATCCATGAGCTGCAGAGACAGGGCTTACTTCCCAGCCCAGAGAGTAAAAATCCGCCAGGTATCTATCTTCCAATTCCGGACCGTCGACCTTGTTCACCACCAAGCGCACGGGTTTGTTGGACTTCCTTACAAATCCGGCCAATTCTTGATCCAACGGAGTAAGGCCGACTTTTCCGTCTGTTACCATCAACAACAGGCTGGCTTCCTCTATCGCTTCCCGGGCTTGTTCAAATATTTCGGTTTCCTCGCTCCCGGAACTGGTAATATCCAAACCCCCGGTATCCACAATATCAAATGTATGTGTGGGGAGATTCACCCTTCCGTAAACACGGTCACGGGTCACTCCCGGGGTATCGTGGGTAACAACCCTGTTCTCCTTGAGCAGCTTGTTGAATATGGTGGATTTTCCCACGTTGGTCCTGCCGATAATAGCTACTGTTGGTAACATAATAAACTAGCCAATTCGCAATATTAAAAATGTACAGTCTGATTACTGCTGGTCACTTGCAAACGCGACCTGAAATTTCCCGGGCCTCCCCCATCTTGCACAATCTGTCTTGAAAATACATTTACCAGATTACTTGCAGGCTATGCATGTTTAAGCTGGCAAAAAATCCGAAGCAGTGCCTGACAGAAAACTGTGATTGGACGTAACCTTGCAGCAACGCCGTAGATGGGTGAGTTTTCGTCCAAGCACTAAGTAGGATTTCCGGCAAACAATTCGGCAAAACCTTTCCAAGCCAAATTGCCAAGACTAAGTGCGGCTCCGTTGCCTGAAAAAAATCTCATGCAAAGATCGTGTCTCTTATACTATCTGTATAAGGAGGCCCCAGAACACCTTTCTCTGTAATTATTCCGGTTATGATACTGTTCGGGGTAATATCGAATGCATGGTTCAAAACTCCCACTCCGTCCGGAACTGTCTTGATTTCCCCCAGCCGGTTCACTTCCTTGTCCGGACGCTCTTCAATGGGTACATCCTCTCCCTGCAAGATATCCGGATCAAAACTGGAAGTCGGGGCGGCCACATAAAACGGTATCTGATGATAAAAAGCCAACAGGGCCAGGGAATAGGTCCCGATTTTGTTAACCGTGTCCCCATTCAGGGTAATCCTGTCCGCTCCCACCACCAACTTGTCCACATATCCCCTGCTCATCAAATATCCGGCTGCGTTGTCGCAAGCTATCCGGACGGAAAACCCATCCTGTTCAAGTTCATATGCGGTAAGCCTGGAACCCTGCAACAGTGGCCTGGTTTCATTAGCAATTACAGACAATTCCTTGCCTGCGGTTTTAGCAGCCCTGAAGACTCCCAAGGCAGTGCCGTATCCTCCGGTAGCCAATGCTCCGGCATTGCAATGCGTCATCACACTGTCCCCGTCTTCCAGCAACTGCATGCCGTTTTCCCCAATGGATTTGTTTGTAGCTATATCCTCGGAATGTATATCCCTGGCCAGTCTTATCCACAGCCAAAGCAGATCATCCAGTTTAATATCAGCATCCGACTTCCATACATCTCGCATTCTGCCTACAAC
>CAJXKR010000187.1 GCA_913055815.1 uncultured Desulfohalobiaceae bacterium
CCCAGGAGTGGAGGGACTTGTCCACATTAGCGAGATAAGCCATATAAAAAGGGTTCACAAGCCGGAGGACGAAGTCTCCCCTGGAGAAGAAGTTGCAGTAATGATCAAGGAAGTGGATTCTGATTCCGGTCGCATATCCCTAAGCATGCGGGATGCCGAGGGAGACCCCTGGCTGGAGGTGCCCAACCGCTACCAAAAGGGACAGGTAATCCGGGGAGTAGTGGAGAAGAAGGAGGAATTCGGGGTTTTTGTCAGGCTGGAACCAGGTGTGATCGGCCTGCTGCACTCCTCCAAACTGGAAAATTCTCCGGAATTGTCCCTGAGCAAGATAAAGCCAGAGGACAAAATCGCAGTATCCATAGACTCCATAGATGCGGAGAATCGCAGGATAGGCCTGGCACCTGCGGAAGACCCCAATTCCGGGGACCTGGAGTCCTACGCCCCCAAGGAGGAAGCCAAGACCTCCCTGGGTACCAAGCTGCAGGAAGCCATGCAGAAGAAGAAATAGTTTCAGGGTATTAAACTATTATGTATTTACGCGCTTATCTGATTACGTTAAGGGTGTTGTTCTGTTCATTAGGCAGTGGACTATTAGCCTTGCGTAACCACCTAAGAAGATTATCCTTTAACCACTTCGTTTTACCAAGTGATCGCAAAAGCAGGAGGAATATATGACCATTTCAGCTCAAAAGCAATATATGCCCGGATTCGATAATAACTACCTTGTAGCTGGTAACCTTTGCAATGCCTTTGTCCTGGGGGAACTCGGATCCAGGGAGGATTTCTACCTGATGGGGACCGAACCCGAGGACCAATCCAACTATCCAGTCTTGAACGGAACAATTCTGGATTCCCAGGGAAATCTCCTTTTCCGGCTGGCCCAAAACATCATTGTGGAAAACCCCGGGGACTGCCATCGGATATTTACCGACCGCCTGGAATACGAAATAAGGGACGCAAATGCTAATACCGTTTTGCATGTAAAAACCGTTTCCACTGAGGTGGAAGGGGTGGAAGACCAGCAATTCGTCACCCTGATCTCCGGGACCTTCTTCAACAAACAGGGTGAAGAGGTGGCAAGACTTGACTCTGCCAATTCGGAAGAAAATATCAGTGAAAATTTAAAGCGGATTTACGGATTTTCTTCTGACGAATTCGGGTTTGTACAAGGCCTGGAGGAAGAAGAACAGAACTACGCCACTTATTTTTTGGCAGCCCGGGGACTGATCCATGAACTCCTGAGCGGTGAGATAAGGAATCAGGACGTGGAACTGGACGGAAAATTCATCCTGGATTCCACACTCAAGGATTGCAAACTGCATGTAAATACTGGCAAGTTCATCCTCTTCGGGCAATGCGACTTTGAGAACTGCGAATTCAATTTCGCCGGGGCCGCTGAAAACGTCCGGCAACTGGTTTATGCCCTGAGCGGAGAAACCCAGGATTAAACAGCACTTATCCACTACTGGCCCTGTTGCATGAGCACTGTAGACCGCTTTTCCGGGATAGCTGGTTAACTCAAACAACAGGGCACCCCCTCCCTTACAAAGATGTTCGGATAGAAACTCAAACCCTGAAAACCGGAGCAAAAAAGGTTTTAATCTGTTTAAACCACAGGGCATTGCAGCTTTAAAACGACAACTAAAAAAGTCTCCAATCTAGTATCTTGTCACAAACAACCTGTCGCTTTCACAATAACGTCATTCCGGCGAAGGGCGGAATCCAGAAAAATAGAAAAAGACTGGATCCCGGATCAAAGCTTGCCCCGTACTCCGATACGGGGTCCGGAATGACAGTGACGTAATTAAAGTGCTATTCTTGCCAACATATAAAGTGTGACAAGACCCTATTGCATTTGTTTTACAATCTGATCTATCTCTTGAGCCAGTTTGTTCAATTCAGAAATTGCCCGAGCTGACTGTTGCATTGTATCAGTGGATTGCTTGGCAATTTTGTTCACCTCTTCAGTGGATTGATTGACTTGCTCACTTGCAGACGACTGTTCTTCCGAGGAAGTAGCTATATTTTGCACCTGTTCGGCATTGGACTCTGCAAGCACCACTATCTCCTGCAAATAGCTCCGGGCTTTCCCGGACTGTTCAGATGTCTCTTCCAGCGCTTTCTCGGTCTCGTTCACCTCTTGCACATTCTTTTCAGTGCCGGATGTTATGGAATTGATCGTATTCCCCACATCCTTGGTTGCTTCCATGGTCTTTTCCGCCAATTTCCGCACCTCGTCTGCCACTACCGCAAATCCCTTGCCTGCCTCTCCTGCACGTGCGGCTTCAATCGCTGCATTCAGTGCCAGAAGATTGGTTTGGTCCGCGATATCGTTGATCATGTCCATTACCTGATTTATTCCCTGGACATCCTGACTAAGCTGGTCCATGGAATCCTTAACATTCCGTGCGCGCTGACTCACACTCTTCATGTTGTTTGCTACCTGCTCCACTATTTCTTCGCCCTCTTTTGCCTTTTTCTTGGTACTCTCGGATTGTTCTGCAGCGCTGGATGCGTTCCTGGATATCTCCAGTATGGAAGCATTCATCTGCCCCATGGAGGTAGAGACCTCGGAAGAAAGTTTTTGCTGCTCATCAGCACCGTTGCTTGCTTCCTCTATTTGCGATGCAAGTTCCTCTGAAGCACTTGCCAAGCGTTCTGATACTTCATTGGCCTGCTCTGAAAGCTCGGAAAGTTTGTTGTTTTGTTCTTGTATTTGTCTCTCCTGCTCTTTAATTTCCGTTATATCTGCACCCGTTAGAAACACACTGACAACCTCTCCGTTATCATCAAACAACGGTGCGGAATCTATTTTAATATATTTTCTAACACCATTTCTTGTTTCCAGTTCTGTTTGAATTCCCAGGAGTGATTGTCTTTCATTGACCACCTTGTCCGTGACAGTAGACCGATTTGGATCATTATAAAAGGCAAGTCCGACTTTTTCCCCAATCAATTTATCCTTATTCTCTTCTTCAAGCAGTTTAGCCACCGCTTTATTAAACTTTAGCACATAACCATCCCTGTCTGTCCAAACCAGCGGAGTAGCCATGTTCTCCAGGATACTATCATAGTAATTTATTTGTTCCTGGATCCTATCCTTCATTGTATTTATCATTTCTGCAAGGTGGCCCAGTTCATCCTTTCTATCAATATGCAAATCCCCTACATCGAAGTTTCCCTGGGAAATACTTTCAGCATACCTCTCCATCCGCAGGATTGGTCTGGTAAAACGTTTGGAAAGAAAATATATTGCAACGATAAAAAGTATGGTTATAACTAGGCCGTATAATGTTGTCTTAAGGAAAATGGAGATGACATTGCTCCACACATCGTTAACATATATACTGCTGGTCAAGATCCATCCCCAAGGCTCGAATTCCTGAACATAAGCGATTTTGGGCTCGATCCTCTCTTCATTGTCATAATATTGCCAATCATAGTTCACAAATCCTGCACCTTTATTCTTTACCACTTGCAACATTTGTTTTATTATATACTTGCCCTGAGGATCCTGAAGTCCGGAGATGGTTTCACCGTCCATACGGTCATCTTTTGGATGCATTATCATCTTGGGTTGCATATCGAAAAGATAAAAATATTGCCTCTTCTGTTCCCCATACCTCGCATTTTCAATTGCGTCCTTGGCCTTTGACTTGGCTATTGATTCGCTCATTTCCCCTTGTTTGTACAAGCCGTGATAGTGCTTCAACACTCCCATCTGAGATTGAACCAGATTTTTCACCTTATCTTTTTTTCCTTTCAGAATTGTTTCCTGGATTTCAGGAAAATAGATCAAACTTAGCGAAATTGAAAAAATAGCCAAAAGCAAAATCATGCTTGCAATCAATTGGTATTGAAAACTCCCGAATTTGAACAAACGCATAAATCCCCCCTAAACAAGATATCAACAAATTTGGACTTTAAGATTTCCAGTCAGTTAACACTACAGCGCCATTTAAGCCGCAGCCAGGTGGCCCACTTTTGCTCTGAGTGGACCAAACGGCTGCGGCCTTAAGTTGATCTCAGCTATCAGGTTGTAATAATAGACAACTGTCGCTGTAATATTAATTATGTTTCCTAAACAACTTTATTGCTACTAAAATAACTTCCACAGATACAACTCTACCATACAATTTATGGTCATCGGGGTTGCCAATTTCAGGGAGTGGGGAATTTCAGGATTGCCTTTAAAACGGAATAAAGATATGAAATAACAGATCGGATTTGTTCTGGAAATGCGATCTAAAGTCGAATGGAAAGACCTTCTTGAAACTCAATCATTTTTTTAGTGTAATTAGGCAACCCGGCCATCTCGCCTCCCGGAGATCCGTGGCTTTCCGCCCCTGCCTTGCGGCAGGTTAGGCTTTTTCTAAAGCACAAAATTACTTACAGTTTTTTTAAAATCTGTCAACAATCATCTAGAGCATGGCTTTGGTTCAGTTTATCACAAAAATCCATATGCTTGTTGCAATTTATGAATGGCACTTGATACAGGAATCTGTTTTACAGCCGACTAACTTATTTTTGGAAATAAAAGCTGAATTGGCTTTGCACCCTAAAACAATTCTGTAAGGCTAAAGGCGGGCCTATCCACAGGGCAGGCTTCGCATCCTTGAATTCTATTTTCAGAGGGTTATCAGGAGCTAGCAAATACAGGATTAATGATGTTCGCAGCCTCAAAAGCCACTGCCATGCCTTTTGTTTCCGTTCTCACAACATAACCAGTGGATTTGACAATCGAGGCCGTGTATCCCTCACTAGGATATAAATTCTTTATGGGCAACAGAAGTTCAATCTCAACTTTTGTACCCACATCCAAGGCGTTGTTTGTAAAAAAGAATGCTCCACCTGAAGAAATATTGCAGGTTTTGGATGCAATGTGCTCATCTTGTCCTCCATCCAGCTTATATATGTGGGAAGGAAGTTGCAAATCATAGCGCCTGAACTTACGTTTTTCATTCATAACACTGTTCCAATCCGCTTGGGTACATAACTGAATCATATACCTTCTGAGTTCACTATTTATAAACTATCAATACGCACCTTAAGTTACATTTATTACTCCGTATATTTGCTGGACAAGTTCTTAACAGTCCAGAGGGCAGCCTGTAATCTATTGGGGACATTGATCTTTTGAAAGATGTTATAGACGTGCGTCTTAACTGTGCTTGCGGTTATACACAGGGATTCGGCTATATCTGAATTGGAATAACCCGCAGCTATCATCAACAATATCTCCTCTTCCCTCGAAGTCAGGGTCAAATCGCTTAAATCTTCCTTCTCCACCACTTCTTCGTTGTTCATATTTTTTTCCAACACGAATTCTGACAATAACTTCCTGGAAAACCAGATTTCTCCTTCCAACAGTGCCTTTATTCCTTTTTGCAAAAGCTCGGGGCTATCGTTTGGGTAGAAGACCCCTCTTACCCCCTGATGTAGCATATCCTTCTCTAGTCCCAGATTATATGGCAGATTGTACAATGCAAATATCAAGCTGTCACTCTGGTCCATGTTATTGCAGATCTTTAAATTCATCCACAAATTGTCTTTATCATTAGTCTGATAATCCCATAATATCAGGGAATTCTTGATTTTATTCGAATTTTTTTTCCAAAAACTTACCAGATCAAAATTTTCAAAATTTTCACATTCAAAATCCGGAATATCTTGAACATATTCCATCAAACTCTCGACTTCAGGTTTATTTGAACTGACTAAGCAAACTTTATTGTTCTTCATATTAATTTTCATTGTATATAACATTCTAAAATGTAGCAGGGCATTGACCCTGCATTATTCAAAAACTCTGAACTCACTTTAACAATATACAGACATTTCCAAGTATTATATTTTATTATTTATTAAAGTTTCCTCAAAAAGTCAACCCTGACTCTGAATGATTTTTTAGTGTCTGAAACAAATATACCCAGCTACAGGATTACTTACAGCATTAGGTCTTAGTCTTTTGATTCCAACACTACAGAGTTTATTTCCGCACCTCCCGAGGTTGAAAAGCAGAAATATCCAAACACATTCAATATGGTTGAATTTTGATCCACTACCAAGACTACAGTATTATTAGGGCAAAAAAATTAGTTGAATTAAAATTTTTCTTGTATTATTCCTGAACAGGTATTTTTTTCAAGGACCTACAGCATGAATAAAAACAATATTGAACAGGATATGGAGCTTCCAGCAGGAATCAAGCACATCTCCCTGCACGGTAAAGACATTTATATACTCGGCACCGCCCATGTCTCCGCAAAGAGTGTGGAGGAAGTAAAAAGCTCGGCACAGGTTCTACAGCCGGATTCTGTCTGTGTGGAACTGTGTTCCACCAGATACACCTCCCTGATGGAAAAGCAGTCCTGGCAACAAATGGATATCTTTCGGGTTATCCGGGAAAAGAAAGC
>CAJXKR010000188.1 GCA_913055815.1 uncultured Desulfohalobiaceae bacterium
CCGCCCTTAGCTCAGTTGGATAGAGCACCGGACTTCGGATCCGGGAGCCGGAGGTTCGAATCCTCCAGGGCGGGCCATTGATTACAAGGAAGGATGACAAGGATGTCCATAAGTACTGATTTCGCAAGGTTCTTGGCTGGCACTGCCGCCGTGCAATTCGGAGAGTTTACGCTCAAGAGCAATATCAAATCCAATATTTTTTTTAATTTCGGAGAACTGTTTTTCGGCAATGAATTGATTCAACTCGGCAATTATTTCGCCGACTATATTGTTGAAAATTCCCTGGATTATGTGGATGTGATCTTCGGCCCTGCCTACAAGGGCATAAATATTTGTATTGCAACCAGTATTGCCCTGTATCAGAAGCACAATATCTCTATTCCCTTTGCCTATAACAGGAAGGATCGCAAAAAGCACGCCGAAGGTGGACAGTTTGTAGGATACGACCTCTCCAGTGCAGCTCACATTTTGCTGGTGGATGATGTGATAACCGATTGTGGTACCAAGTACGAAGTAGTGGAGACCTTGTCCAATGTTTCCGGGGCCACAGTCGATGCGATAATCGTTGGTGTGGACAGGGAAGAACAAGCCCCCTCCGGAGAGCTTAGCCGCCAGAAATTTGTACGGGAGACTGGGATTGATCTTTTGTCCTTGACCAGCAAAAGCGAAGTGCTGAATTACAGATAGTATAATTGATATGTGCTAACCGCAGGAGCCTTGATAATATTTTAAAGGGGTACGTCTGGTTGTTGCAGCAGTAATTCCGGGTTTAGTCCTTGTGTTGCGGCTGGCCGGAACTTGCTAATGTACTGTTCAAGGTTGGACTCGCGGTGGTTTTTGGAGCAAAAGTGATAGAGGTGCACAGGCTGCAGTTACATTGCTGCAGCCTGTGATTTACTAGTAGCAGTCATGACATTGCTTTATTTTCCCGGCATGGGGATCGACACTGCTTTTCCCTCTGCATGAACCTTGTCTTTGTCAGAAGCCGTAGAGGTGACTGCCACTAAGCTACGGTTTTTTCCTTGCCTTGCCATTCCTTTTCCCTGAGCTTGAATTTCTGTATTTTTCCTGTGGCTGTTTTGGGGAGATCACAGAATTCCACCTGCTTGGGAGCCTTGAACCTTGCCAGGTGCTGTTTACAGAAGTCTATAATGTCTTCCTTGCTCGTATTCGTGTCCGGTTTGAGGGTGACGAAAGCCTTGGGAACCTCGCCCCATTTGGGGTCAGGTGTGGAAACCACTGCCACTTCTTGTACATCCGGGTGCATGAATATGGTGTTTTCCACTTCCACGGTGGCGATGTTTTCCCCGCCGCTGACAATGATGTCCTTTTTGCGGTCCATTATCTGTACGTAGCCATTGGGGTGCTTGATTGCAAGGTCGCCGCTATGGTACCAGCCGCCTTCAAAGGCCTTTTCCGTGGCCTCGGAGTCCTTGTAATACCCCAGCATGACATTGTTGCCCCGCATAACGATTTCGCCTATTGTTTCCCCGTCGCGAGGAATCGAGGCCATGGTATTGGGTTCCACCACGTCCAGGTGATGTGCATGGACATAGGGAATGCCTTGTCTGGCCTTGATCTTGGCCCGTTCCTCCACCGAGAGATCGTTCCATTCCGGATTCCAGGTGCAGATGGTATGCGGGCCGTAGACTTCCGTGAGTCCGTAGGTCTGGGTGATATTTGCCCCGGTTTCCTCCATTTCCTCAATAATCTTGGGTGCTGGAGGTGCTCCTGCTGTCATGATTTCCAGCTTTTTGTCCAGCTTTATCCCCTTCTCCGTTGCATGCGAGGCCAGGGCGATAAGGACCGTGGGCGCTGCGCAGAGGTGGGTTATATTTTCCTTGTCAATCAGGTCAAAAATAGTCTGGGGTTCCACCTTCCTAAGGCACACGTGCGTTCCTCCGGTTGCGGTAACCGCCCAGGTGAAGCACCAACCGTTGCAGTGGAACATGGGCAGGGTCCACAAGTAGACCGAGTTGAAATCGAGCCCGAATTCGATGTTTTCTCCCAATGCGTTCAAATATGCCCCCCTGTGGTGGTACATTACCCCTTTGGGCCGGCCGGTGGTACCGCTGGTGTAGTTTATAGTGATCACGTCCCTTTCGTCTTCCACGGCGCACTGAACCGGCTCTTTCGAAGAGGAGGCCAGAAAGCTTTCGTATTCCGGTCCGGGGAGGGGTTGCTCGTTTGAAACATCGCAGATGTTTACAAAAATGGGATCGATTTTCAACTCATCCTGGATAGTGGTGACCAGTTCGCTGAACTGATTGTCCACAAACACCATCTTGGCTTCGCAATGACTGAGTATATAGGAGACTTCCCGGGAGGAAAGCCTGACATTTATTGGCACCAACGAAGCGCCTACCATGGGTACGGCGTAGTGAGCCTCCAGAAGAGGAGGTGTGTTGGGGCAAAGGAATGCTACCTTGTCCCCTTTTCCAATCCCCTTTGCCTTGAGGCCGTTGGCAAATTGCTGAATCCGATCAAAGAATTGGGAATAGGTGAATTTGGTATCTCCGTAAACTACCGCGGTTTTGTCTTCAAAATAATTGGCTGCCCGGTCCAGAAAATTCAGCGGGGTTAATATTTCATAATTTACAGTATTGACAGACATTATGCCTCCTTTTTGTTTTTCTCTGTTTAAGTTTCAGAAAGTGTGGTTAACTCCAGTTTGTTAACAAAAATCGTGCCAGTAAACATTGTTTAGATATTTACTGCCGGAATAAGGTGATGTGCTGGATAGTATCAAGTATGAAGTTCGGGAGTTGGATTTTGTTTTTGGGGTCGATTGTTCTCGGTTTTCACGTCAGCTGAAATTATTTCAATAAATTCCTGTGAATTGTTTACTGGGGTCTATTGTTCTCAGGTTGGGTATTTTCCAACCCATAGATTTGCATTTTCTTGAACAGTGTCCTGCGGTTGATTCCCAGGTCCTTTGCAGTTTTTCCGCGGTGCCAGCAATTCTTGCGTAATGCAGCGGATATCTTTTCTTTTTCAAAGTTTGTCACTGCTTCCTTCAAAGGTAGTTCAAGAAGCCCTTGATCCAGCAAGTTGTTTTTTTCGCACTTAGGTTCCTGGGACAGTGATGCCCCGGCGAGGTCGAAGCTGCCAAGCGTTAAGTAGCGATTTATGACATTTTCCAGTTCCCGCACGTTTCCCGGCCAGGTGTAGGAATACATGGCCTGCAGGATCTCTCCGGTAATTGGGGAGTAGTTCTCGGAATTTCGGAATCTCGTCAGGAAGTGGTCTATTAAAAGTGGCAGATCTTCTTTCCTTTCCCTTAATGGCGGCAATTGTACTGGTATGACGTTTATGCGGTAGAACAGGTCCTCCCTCATCGCCCCTGTTCGGACCAGTTCCTTGGGGTCGGTGTTTGTGGCAGCAATAATCCTGATGTTGGGGTGTCTGACCCTGGTACCACCCACGGGAGTGTATCCCCTGCCTTCCAGCACACGGAGGAATTTTACCTGCATGTTCATGTCCAGTTCACCCAACTCGTCCAGGAATAAACTACCTCCGTCTGCCAGGTCCAAGTATCCTTTCTTGTCCTCCTTGGCCCCGGTGAACGCACCCTTTTTGTATCCGAAAAATTCGCTTTCCATCAAATTTTCCGGGATAGCGCCCGAATTTACGGTGATCATCCTGGAGTGCTTCCTTTCACTGGATTTGTGGATTTCGTTGGCGACAAGTTCTTTTCCTGTTCCGGATTCACCGTAGATTATCACATTGGCATCAGTTGATGCAGCATTGAGGATCAGTTCGTAAATATCCTGCATGGGCTGGCTTTTTCCGATAATATCCCCGAATCTGTAGCGTTCCTTTATGCTTTCCTTCAGGCGGATATTTTCCTGTCTGTAATATTTCTCGCGTTCCATGAGTTCCTGTTCAGCCTTTTTCCGTTCCGTGATATCAATAAGCAGGGATTCGTAACCAGATATCCGGTTTTCGCTGTTAATGACCGGGGAGGTAACTAAATAATACCACCTGTGGTCCAGGGGATTTTGCAGTTCCTGATTTACGTGCTGTTCGCGGGAGACTTCCTGCACCCTGCACCATTCACAAGGGGTTTTTAATCCAAAAATCGCGTGGTAGCAAAATTCTCCGGTAGCATCCCGCCCGGTTTTGTCTATCAGGGCCTTGTTCATGAACTCGATCCTGTAGTTGCGGTCACAGGTATATATATACCCTGCAGTTGCCTCGATTATGGAGCTAAGCTTGGACTTGCTTTCCTTGAGGGCTTTTTCGGTCTGTTTCAAGGGAGTGATGTCCAGGAAGGAGGCTATGCTTCGCTTTTTATCCGGGAGCATCCCCACTTTCATAAGGATGTCCTTCTTGCTTCCAGCCCTGTTTATCAATCTGCAGTTGTATTCTTTGGGGGGGCTTTTTCCGGGGGTTCGTCTTGCATAATGATAATTGATCATCATCTGCAGATCCTCGGGAACAATGAAAGCAGACCATTTCATCCTGTTCTCCAGTTCCTGCTTGCTGTATCCGGTAAGTTTTTCGAATTCCTCGTTGGACATGGAAATGGTCATGTCCTCCTCTATAATGATGGAGGCGGAGCCGGATTTTTCAAACACGCTCCTGTACTTTTCCTCGCTTTTGCGCAGTTTATCCTCTGCCTCCATGCGAGCGCTGATATCAATAACCACACCAATCAGTGCCCTGCACTCGTTTTTGGGGTTCTTTACAGCGGAAAGGCTTAGGTCTGACCATAAAACCGAGCCGTCCTTGCGAATATAGCGCATTGTGTGTCTGGATTGATCTCTTTCTCCCTTGATCATCTGGGTGATAACTTCTTTTGCGGTGCCCACGTCCTCGGAATGCAGAAGTTCCAGGGCCTCTTTGTTCTGCAATTCTTCAGGTTCGTACTGCAGCCTGTTGCACAGGGCACTGTTGGTCCTTACAAGCCTGTTCCAGGTATCCAGGACAAAGACCCCGGCACCGGCAAAATTCAGGATTTCATCGAATTGGATCTTTTCACTGCTCATGTCTTGTTTCCATTTATAGTTTGATTTTGCTAACCGCAATAAACTTTAATCCTAGCAGTTTGTTTGTTTTGCTTCAATCCCGTTGGTCAACTATTATATTTTTGGGACCTGGACAGCACTTTGGTTCACTACACAAAGATGTGATGATTTCTAAAGGGAGATATACTTGACAAAAAAAACATTATCAGCAAAAATGTACCAACTGGTCAGTACAAAAAGGGGGAAATATATGAATACCAAGAACAAGGGAGCCTATACCAGGGAAAAGATACTGTCCAAGGCTATACCGGTGATCAACGAAAAGGGTTTCTGCAATACCAGCATGAATGATATCATATTGTCTACCGGGGTGAAAAAGGGCAATTTGTATTTTCATTTCTCCAGCAAAGAGGAATTGGGGTTGGCTTTGATCCAGGAGGCTAAACAAGAGTATTTTTGGTATATTAACAACATGATCCGCGGTGAGACTCCCCTGCAGCAGTTGGACAGCATCCTGGAGGCCATAGTGGCTTTTCATAGCAAAAAGGGATTTATCGGGGGATGTATATTCGGCAATACCGCGCTGGAAATGGGTGATCGCAACGAGAAATTTACCGGGATGATCCAGGAGATCTTCCGGGAATGGATATCTTTGATGAGTGGCTATATTGCCAAGGCAAAGCAGTGTGGGGAGTTGAAGTCCCAGTCCGATCCAGAGCAAATTGCCAGGCATATCGTAGCTGTGCTGGAAGGGGGGGTGATGATGGCCAGGCTTAGCAAGGATGAAAACGAAATGTTGGAGTGCGTAAAAGTTTTGAGATCATTTCTGGGGATTTCCGGCAGGGAATACTGCCAAGAGTAAGCCTTTTCAACTCCCTGACACCTAACAACTTTAACACCTTGAAACTTTAAATATAAAGGAGTTTAAAATGGTTACTAAAAAAGAAATAGTGGATAAAGCCCTGGAACTGGGGTTTGAAGATGTGGGGTTCGCATCTGCCGAGCCGTTTTCCGAGCACAAGCAACTGCTGCAAAACAAACAGGAGGAATACGGTTGGGCTGAAGATTTGGGTTTGAAGCTCCTCAAGGGAACTGATCCGGAAAATTCCCTCCCGGGGGCAAAATCCATAGTGGTGCTTTTGGAAAATTATTATAAACAGGGATTTCCCAGATGGATGGAGGGACACTTCGGGCGCTGCTACCTGGATGACGATCGCGTGACCAAGGATGGGCTATCCCGCAAGATAAAAGAGTTCCGCAAATTCTTTTCCGAACACGAAATCAATACCAAGGTCCCGTTCAATCTTCCGCACAGGGCTGCAGCCGCTCGGGCCGGACTGGGCACTTTCGGGAAGAACTGCCTCCTTTACGCCAACCGGGTCGCCAGGGGAAGTTCCTTTGTCCTTCCGGTGGCAGTAGTAGTGGAC
>CAJXKR010000189.1 GCA_913055815.1 uncultured Desulfohalobiaceae bacterium
TGTTAAGGTTTTAAGTAAGAAAAAGAACCAATAGCCAGTTTATTCTACAAGTTGAGAACCTTTTCTCGCAACGAAGGCTTTCGTTGACGAGATTGCCCATGCTTCGTTGTGCACGTTAGGGCATGGGAGTTAACATGAAAAAGTTTTAGGGTCTTAGGTTTTAAGTGTAAGAATAAGGATTGCCCATGCTGCGTTTTGCCCGCTAGGGCATGAGAGTTAGCATGCTGCAGCGAAACGTGAGAGTTTAGAATTTGAAAATCGAGGATAAATTATGATCGGAATATCCAAGCTATATTGCAATTCCATCGAGGCATCTGACACTTTGCGATACGGACGCAAATCCAAAGATTTGCCCTCCCATCTCTTGCAGTTCTCTGAAGACAAGAAGCCCGTGATTGTATGGAACATGACCCGGCGCTGCAACTTGAACTGTGTGCATTGCTACGCAAAGGCCACTAATACAAAAGGAGAAGATTATATAGACACTTCCAGTGCCAAGGAGATGATAGACGACTTGGCTGACTTCGGAGTGCCTGTAATGCTGTTTTCCGGTGGCGAACCCCTGGTTCGGGAAGACTTGACAGAACTTGCCGAGTATACTGTCTCCAAGGGGATGCGTGCAGTGATTTCCACCAACGGGACCTTGATATCCCGGGACAAGGCCAGGGAACTCAAGTCCATAGGCCTGTCCTACGTGGGTATATCCATTGATGGCTTGAAGCAAGTCCACGACAGTTTCCGCAGAATTGACGGTGCCTTTGACAAGGCGATGCAGGGGGTGGAGAATTGCCAAATGGAAGGACTCAAGGTGGGGCTTCGCTTTACCATGAACAGACAGAATGTGGATGAGCTTCCCGGGATTTTTGACCTGATAAAAGACAGGGAAATCCCCAGGGTGTGCTTTTATCACCTGGTTTATTCCGGGCGGGGATCCGCATTGATCGATGAGGATTTGTCCGCGCAGCAGAAGCGGTCTACCCTGGATTTGATCATTGACAGGACCAGGGAACTTTTTGATGCCGGGCAACAGACCGAGGTCCTAACCGTGGATAATCATGCGGACGGGCCATATCTTTATTTGCGTTTGCTCAAAGAGGATCCCGAGAGGGCGCAAGAAGTTATGGAGCTCTTGAAACTGAACGAGGGGAATAATTCCGGTCGCGGCATCGGATGCATCTCCTGGGACGGTGAGGTATATGCTGACCAGTTCTGGAGGGAGCATAGCTTCGGCAATGTATTGCAGACTCCTTTTTCCAGGATTTGGAACGACCCGGACAAGGAACTCCTTAGTAAACTCAAGGACAAGAAGAGTTATGTAAAAGGGCGCTGTGCGAGCTGCAAGTTCCTGGATGTCTGCGCAGGTAACTTCCGTGCCCGGGCGGAAGCTTATTACGATGATATCTGGGCTCCGGATCCGGCTTGCTACCTTACAGACCCGGAGATAGCTATGGAGTTGTAAGTTATTTTTTATTGGTTGCAATTTAAATTTTCGCTGTAGTGTTATTCTAAAGTAAAAAACGTTATAGTCTGATATAGGGGAAAATATATATGCAGGATTTTTACAGGGGAAGGAGGCTAAGGAGAAGTAGTACGATCAGGGAGATGGTTAGGGAAACCGTTTTGCATCCTTCAGACCTGATCCAGCCCTATTTTGTGGTTGAACACCAGGATCCCGAATTTTGCAGTCCGATTGCTTCCATGCCCGGACAAAGCCAGCTAGGAATTTCTGCCTTGATCAAAAGAGTGGGGATTGCGTTTAGGGCCGGACTGAGAGCAGTTATTTTGTTCGGTGTACCCGGTGAAAAGGATGAATTTGCCACCGAGGCATACAAGGAGGAAGGGATAATCCAAAGGGCTGTGCGGGAATTGAAGGAAAATTTTCCTGGTTTAACGGTAATCACCGATGTATGCTTGTGCGAATATACCTCCCACGGGCATTGCGGCATAGTGCAAGACGGATATGTCCAAAACGACCCCACTTTGAACTATTTGGCAAGGATAGCTCTGTCCCATGCCCGCGCCGGAGCGGATATTATCGCCCCCTCGGACATGATGGACGGCAGGGTGGGATGGTTGCGTAGGTCCTTGGATCATGAGGGTTTTACAGACATTCCCATCATGTCCTATACAGTCAAATACGCCTCCGCATTTTACGGTCCATTCAGGGAAGCCGCTGAAAGCAGTCCCAGTTTCGGGGACAGGAAAACCTATCAGATGGATCCTGCGAATTCTGTGGAAGCCTTGCGCGAAGCCAGGGCAGATATTGAAGAGGGTGCGGATGTGTTGATGGTCAAGCCCGCGCTGCCGTATCTGGACGTCGTGCATGCCCTTGCCGGGAACTTTGACCTTCCAGTGGCAGCCTACCATGTTAGCGGGGAATATTCCTTGATAAAGGCAGCAGCTGCACAGGGATGGATCGATGAGAATGCCGCCGCTATCGAGGCCTTGAGTTCCATAAAAAGGGCCGGGGCAAGCATGATAATCAGTTATTTTACGGAAAACGTGTTGGAAGCGTTATAATATAAAGCAATAATTTGAACTTTATAGGAATATATTAAAATGATCAAGGAATTTACTTCATCCAATATACCGGAATTGAGATTGTTAGCCTGGGAGATAACCAGTGCATGCAATTTGGCATGCAAGCATTGCCGGGCAGAGGCCAAGACCGAGCCTGATAGTGACGAACTCAGTACCCAGGAAGCCAAGGATTTTATGGACGATCTGGCGGAAATAGCCTCTCCCATATTGATTTTTACAGGTGGTGAACCCTTGATGAGAGAGGATATTTTCGAACTGGTCTCTTACGGCAATCAAAAGGGCCTCAAATGTGTAATGGCTGTAAACGGCACCTTGCTGAGCCCGGAAATTGTCCGGAAGATCCGGGAAAGCGGGATCCAGAGGGTGTCTGTATCCCTGGACGGTGCGGACAGGGAGAGTCACGATTCTTTTCGCGGGGTCCCTGGGGCTTACGATTCCCTGATGCAGGGTATCGAGAATTTGAAACAGGAGGGGGTCCCTTTTCAGATCAATACCACGGTTACCCAAAACAACCTGGAAAGCTTCCAGGACATATTCCGGTTGGCAGAAGAATTGGGTGCCGTAGCTTGGCACATTTTTCTACTGGTACCCACAGGAAGGGCGAACGAGATCAGAAACGAGATAATAAGCGCGGAAAAGTACGAGCAAGTGCTGAATTGGTTCTACGATTTCCGCAAGAATACCAGTATGCAGCTTAAAGCCACTTGCGCCCCGCACTATCACCGGATATTGAGACAAAGGGCTAAAGAGGACAATATAACAGTGAATTATGAAAATTTTGGACTGGATGCTGTCAGCAAGGGGTGCTTGGGCGGTTTGCATTTTTGTTTCGTATCCTCTACAGGTCAGGTGCAGCCTTGTGGCTACCTGGAGCTTGATTGCGGCCAATTGCGCAGTGAGCGTTTTTCCAGCATCTGGGCCAGTTCCCCCCGGCTTCAAAAATTGAGGGATCCCAAGGAATACAAGGGCAAGTGCGGCAGTTGCGAATACCACAATGTTTGCGGCGGCTGCAGGGCCAGGGCCATGACCATGTACGGTGACTACTTGATGGAGGAGCCGCTTTGTACATATCAACCAGAGAAGGCTTCCTCGAGGTCATAATAAGCCTGATTTCTATCTGATATCAATTTTTAAACCACAAGCATCCCGGATGCGCTCAGAGATTTAATTATATGGACATACTGGATAAACAGCTTTTGGATATTATTCAATCCGATTTTCCTATACAGTCCCGCCCCTACGCAGAGATAGGAAAAAGGCTAGCCCTGACTGAAGCAGAGACCCTTTCCAGGGTACGCTGCATGCAACAAAAGGGTATAATCAGAAGAATCGGGGCGAATTTTCAGTCCCGTAAACTGGGTTGGAAAAGCACCCTTTGCGCTGCTGCAGTCCCGGAGAGCAAGTTCGAGGATTTCGTGGCCCTGGTGAACCAGTATCCCGGAGTTACCCACAACTATCTAAGACGGCACAAGTACAATGTCTGGTTTACCTATATCGCCCCTACTTGGGAGAAAATACAACAGGACATAGATGAGATCTCCAGCAAAACCGGGATAAAAGTGCTTAACCTTCCCTCTGAGCAGGTGTACAAAATTCGAGTGGATTTCAAGATGCAACAGGATGAGATGGAATAAATGTTTACTGGTTCCTCGTTCCTGGTTAGCATAAAATTTTTCAGCTCATTATTTCAAGAACTTAACAGCCCTGATGATTGGTAATAGAACAAATGAATAAACCGATTGTAGTGATTGGAGGTGGTGCGGCAGGACTGATAGCAGCAGGCAGGGCCGCCTCGATGGGAAAACAGGTCGTGCTGTTGGAAAAAATGCACAGGCCGGGCAGGAAATTGGGAATAACAGGCAAGGGACGCTGCAATTTAACCAATACAGCCAAGTATTCTGAATTTGTCAAGTATTTCCGGAGGGGTAGGAATTTCTTGCGCCCTGCATTCTATACTTTTTTCAACCAGGATTTGCAGGATTTTTTTAGGGAGCAGGGTTTGAGTCTGGTGGTAGAACGGGGTGGCAGGGTTTTCCCAAATAGCAACAGCGCTACAGATGTGATCGATGTCCTGGTGAACTGGGCAAAAAAACATAACGTAGATATAAGGACCAATTCTGCAGTTCAAAAAATCGCTTTGGAGAATGGTTGTGTAAAAGGTGTTGAATATATCCGGAAAAAGGACAATAAGGACACCTCAGGCAAAAAGCAGTACATAGAGGCAAATGCAGTGATCCTTACCACAGGCGGTGCATCATACCCGGCTACCGGTTCAACCGGAGACGGTTACAAGTTGTCCGGGGATCTGGGGCATTCCATTACAGAGATTTCTCCCGGATTGGTCCCCTTGGAGGTTGAGGATGACATATGTTCGGATCTGCAGGGACTCAGCCTGAAAAACGTCAACTTGCAAGTATGGATAGATGGAAAAAAAAAGCAGGAATCCATGGGTGAGATGCTTTTTACCCATTTCGGTATTAGCGGGCCGATTGTCCTTTCCCTTAGTTCCTATATAGCCAGGGCACTGAACTCCTCAAGCAGGGTGGAACTCAGTATTGACTTGAAACCCGGATTGGATCACAACAAGCTTGACCGGCGTTTGCAACGCGATTTGCAAAATCAGGGCAAGAAGGATTTTCGCAATTTGTTGGGAGGGCTGCTTCCGGGAAAACTAATAGATGCCTGTGTCTGTCAAACCGGTATTTTGCCGGATAAAAAGGGGAGCAATGTATCTGCAAAAGAACGTGCTGTCCTCAGGAATTGGCTAAAGGATTTCAGGCTCAGGGTCTCGTCCCCACGCCCCTTGTCAGAGGCTATAATCACATCTGGCGGAGTCTTTTTATCAGAAGTGGATCCCAAAACCATGGCTTCCCGCCTGGTTTCCAACCTTTACTTTGCCGGTGAAGTGTTGGATATTGATGCAGATACCGGAGGCTTTAACCTGCAGGCAGCTTTTTCCACAGGATGGCTCGCAGGCGGATCAGCAGCAAATTAATACAATGGTTGCAATTTCAGAAAAAATAAAACCCCGGTGATTATTTCGCCGGGGTTTTTCAGCACATTTTACTCTATGTCGGTTTAGAATCCGAATTCGCCGTCACTTGTTCCACCACCACCGAAACCAAAGTCGGGTTCAGGTTCAGAGGAGCCGCCACCGGAGTCAGATGCTGCAGCACCGCCACCACCTTGGCCGCCGCCGGATACGGTTACAACACCTTCCTGTTTGACTTTCTCGATTTTTTCCAGAAGTTCGTCAACCTTTTTCAGATAATCGTCAACCTTGGATTCAGAGGCGCTGATCTTTTTCTCGCCTTCATTTTGCATTTGTTTTTCGTAATCTTCAACTTTGCTTTCCAGGGAAGCTATTTTCTTTTTGTTTTCCTCCAGTGTGCCTTCATATTCTGCTATCTTGTTCTTTTGCTCTTCAATTGTTTGCTTGTATTCCTGCAGTTGATAGAACAGGTTGTTAACTTCTTCCTGTTCCGCGGTTGGTAAGCTGGAAATCGAAACATTTTCTCCCAGTTCAGTGACCTCTTCCCTTTTCAGTTTCGCCAAATCCGGATGTTGTTCGTAGATCCAGGCTTTGGACAATGCGGATGCGAATGGGGCAAATTCCTTGTCCACCTCTTGACCCGTTACAAATTGTAGCAGTTCCAAGACATCCTGGTTATATTGTCCCGGGTTGCCTCTAATATAGCTGACAAAAGTCTGCATGGGGAATACTTTTCGCGCGTCTGCCATGGCCGCCTCCTTAAATTTTATAAGACATATAGTTTATTTTGATTAGTTTCTATCTCGGTTGAGATCCTACCAATCTTTCTTGCATATGCAAGTGCCGCTATCCTGTAAACCA
>CAJXKR010000190.1 GCA_913055815.1 uncultured Desulfohalobiaceae bacterium
GGTAAGCAGATGCCGGTCCCGGAATACGAAACCATGGGATTGTTGGGGTCCAACCTGGAGATCTTTGATCCGGAAATAGTGGCGGAATGGAACGATATCTGCGGCAGAGCGGGAATGGATACCATGACTGCGGGAGGTACCATTGCCTGGATCATGGAGGCTGCGGAAAAAGGCTTGGTGCAATCCGACCTCAAATTCGGCCACCCCGAGGGGGTTTCCGAAGCCTTGCAGGACATTGCTTATTGCCGGGGATTTGGCAAGGAGATGAGCAGGGGTAGCAAGGGACTCTCGGAAAAGTACGGGGGGACTGAATTTGCAATGAATGTGAAGGGAATGGAGATAGCTGCCTACGATCCCAGGGGAAGCTACGGGATGGGCCTGGGATACTCTGTAGCCAACCGGGGCGGATGTCACCTGGGATCCACAATGATGGCAATGGAAAACTTCATGTGCCTGCTATCCCCCTACACAACACTGGCCAAGGCAAAATGGGTCGCCTATTTCGAAAATTTGATCAATTGCATCAATTCGCTGCATACCTGTATCTTTACCTCCTATGCCTATCTCCTGGAGTTGACCGTACCCAAATATTCCTCCTGGATCGCTTCTTATATCGGGATGCAGCTCTTTCCAAGCATCTTGACCGCAGTAGTGGATTTCGGGGTAATATACCGCAAACTTTGGGAATCAGTGACAGGTATTGACATTTCCAAGTCCGAATTTCTGAGGGCGGGCCAGCGGATTCAGGTCCTGGAAAGGCATATGAACACCCAAATAGGCATATCCAAAAAAGACGACAATCTCCCGCGGAGACTCTTGGAAGAAGGCAGGGAATGCGATCCTGCAAAGCGGACTGTCCCCCTTGCGGGCATGCTGTCCAAATACTACCGAATCCGGGGATACGACAAGCAGGACGGCACTCCAAAAGCGGAGTTGCTCAAGAAACTGCAAATACAAGCGTAATCGAAAGCAAGATTCAACAAGGAGATACAAAATGACATCCTGGGATTACAGTTTTGTACACAAAACCAAACTCTTTCACGGACGACTTGCACTGGAACAAATCCCAGTGGAACTGGAACAAAAGTCCGCACGCAACCCGCTGGTGATAACCCAGGGCAACATCCCTGGAAGGAAAGTCAAAACCCTGGTGAATGCCTTTTCAAAATTTTTGAACAGGATCAATATTTACGGCCGGGTACCATCTGTGGTTGAGGAAGAATCAATACATGAAATAGCAGGTATTTACAATGAAACCGGTGCAGATTGCATTCTGGCATTGGGGGAGGGTTCGGTGATAGAAACCGGCAAAGCTGTAAATATCCTGGTTTCCAAGGATGGTGCAAATTTACGGAACCTCCAGGGTAGGGACACCCTTTCCGGAACTATGCGACCGCTTTTTGCCATCCCCACCCGTGCACAGTCCGGGTTCTCAATTAATAAATCCCTGCAGGTAGACTCGGGCAATGATAGCTACTTCCTGGTGTCAACCCTGCTTATGCCCACAGCTGTAGTCACTGATCCGCGCATGATGTTAGCTGGCTCCAAACAGGAAATCGCCAAAAGCATTCTTGCCAGCCTGTTCAAAGCAATAGAAGCCGCCACCGGTCCTGACAGGAATCCAACCAGCAAAGCTTTTGCCCATTCCTGCCTGGATTCGCTCGGCAATGAACTCAACGACTCCCTGGAAAACATCAAGAACAAAGAATTGCAGGCCAGGATCGTGAATGCGAATGTGCTTTCAGACATGGCAATTTCAAACACGAGCCATGGATTGGGATTCGCGATTTCCCGTACTATTACAGACAAGGGAAACATTCCCGGGGATATACCCACTGGCTTGATGTTACCGGAAATAATGAAAATCCGGGCAAAAGAAAGCGAATCCCAGGAAATGATGGCGAGACTGCTTCTTCCTCTTGCAGGTCCGGAAGTTTACGCCTCTACCCCATCCAGCGACAGGCCCCGGGAAACGATAAAGAAAGTAGAATCCCTTATTGCATATTTGCGCGAGGCTGGCGAAGAGGCATTCACACTGAAGAATCTGGGCATATTATCAGGCAACGAGGATATTGCCCGGGCCGTAATAAGGGATGCAAAGACCCTGGGAGATGAAACCGCGACTGAACATCAGGTAATGGATGTTCTCAACTCCGTGCCTTGAGGTCAGGGATCTAAAGGCCGACAATCAATATCCTCCTTGGCTCCGTAAACTACGGACACAACAATAACAAGCCTTCAACTATACTACTGATTTCCTTTGCAGCGAAATTCCTCTATCTTTTCCCTGCCTTTTTAAACAACAACTTACACGGTTTGTAACCTTTTACAGGTTTGAGACTGCAGTTCACTGGTCCGTCCCCCTATTGGCAATAAATCCTGCAAAGATTGTCAAGGGCATCTGGAACTAACACAGTCAAGCCTTGTTTTGATCAACTTGTTACAATCTGACCTTTTCTTTATTTACTTTGTGCATCAATTTTGATAATAGTATCTTTCCAACAATCGAAAATTGCGAGATAAAATTAAGCTGGCAACAGGCCATTTACTCGGAACACCCATTCTAACATGTTTAATCAAAAGGAGGATACATGCCAGTACGTGAAATAGAAAAGACATCTTCTGCCTACGATTTCCCATTGCTCATCAAAAACATCTTAAGCGCCCCGCTCAAATACACACCGGAACGAGAGATTGTATACAGGGACCAAATGCGCTACAACTACAACACCCTGAACTCCCGTGTATCCAAGTTGGCCAACTCCCTGCAGAATCTTGGACTGAAGCAGGGTGAAACCGTGGGAATCATGGATTGGGACAGTCACCGCTATCTGGAAAGTTTTTTTGCCGTCCCCATGATGGGAGCTGTATTGCACACTATAAACATCCGTCTTTCACCGGAACAGCTCATATACACCATAAACCATGCAGAAGACGATGTAATACTGATAAATTCAGAATTCCTGCCGCTTTTGGAAGCAGTAAAAGATCAAATGACTACGGTCAAGAAGCTGATCCTGTTGACAGATGAGAACAAACAACCAGATACTTCTCTTGCCCTGGATGCAGAATACGAAGATATGCTTCAAAGGGCCCCGGATCAATACGAATTCCCGGATTTCAGTGAAGACGCCATGGCCACCCTGTTTTATACCACCGGCACAACCGGACTGCCCAAAGGTGTATACTACAGCCATAGGCAACTGGTACTGCACACATTCGGACTAATGTCCACCATATCCGGACAGAATGCAGGAATGAAATTCGACTCCTCGGATGTATACATGCCCATGACCCCCATGTTTCACGTACACGCCTGGGGGGTACCGTATCTGGCAACTATGCTCGGTGCCAAACAGGTCTATCCCGGGCGCTACGATCCGGAAATGCTTCTGAAGCTGGTGCTGGAAGAAAAAGTCACCTTTTCACATTGCGTACCCACTATCATCCACATGCTGGTCAACAATCCGATTATCGAGGAAATCGACCTCTCCGGCTGGAAAGTCATCATAGGCGGATCCGCCCTGCCCCAGGGACTGTGTAATCAAGCACTGAAACAAAATATCGACATAATTACCGCCTACGGACTCTCGGAAACATGCCCCCTGCTCTCTTCCTCCATGCTCAAGCCTCACATGCTGGACTGGAGCTTCGAGGAACAGGCCCCGATCCGCTGCAAGACCGGAATTCCGGCCCCGAACGTAGAGATCAGGATTGCGGACCCCACCGGCAATCACCTGCCCCACGACGGGGTTTCCACTGGTGAAATCGTGGCCAGGGCCCCTTGGCTCACCCAGGGATACCTCAAGGACCCGGAAAAAAGTGAAGAACTCTGGCAGGACGGCTGGCTTCATACCGGTGACGTGGGGCATATAGACACGGAAGGATACGTACAGATAACGGACCGGCTCAAGGATGTGATCAAAACTGGCGGTGAATGGCTTTCCTCCCTGAAGCTGGAGGACATCATCAGCAGGCACGAGGCAGTAAGCGAAGTTGCCGTAGTGGGAATACCTGATGAGAAATGGGGAGAGAGGCCCTTGGCCAGGGTTGTTTTAAACGAGGGCCAAAAGAACCAAGTAACTGAAGACGATTTGAAAGAATTCTGCAGCCAGTTTGTCGAGAACGGTACTATCCCCAAATACGGGGTTCCAAATCGCATAGAAATAGTGGAATCAATACCCAAAACCAGCGTGGGGAAAATAAACAAGAAAGAGATCAGGAAAAATTTTACTTAACTTAGATTAAATCGCTTTCAAGGAGGCGCAATATGAAAGAAGTAGTCTTGGTAAGCGGAGCTAGAACAGCAGTGGGAAATTTTTTGGGTTCCCTGAAAAATATTCCTGCTGCTCAACTGGGTGCTGTCTGTATCCGGGACACCTTGCAAAAAGCCGGACTCAAGCCTGTAGCCCAACAGTCCATGCTGGACACTTCCCCGGACAAGCTGGACACTTCCGGCCAGATTGAACTGGAAAAGAAATACCGGGATTTTGAGGAATCCAACCCGGAAATCGCAATAGATGAAGTCATAATGGGAAACGTTATTCAGGCTGGCCAGGGTCAAAACCCTGCCAGGCAGGCCACTATATACAGCGGACTTCCCAAGGAGACACCTGCTACCACGGTAAACAAAGTCTGCGCATCCGGGATGAAGGCCATTGCACTCGGTGTGCAGGCGATCAAGGCAGGTGATGCTGACACGATAATAGCAGGCGGAATGGAAAACATGAGCCTGGCCCCTTATGCCCTGCCCAAGCTGAGAGAGGGAGCCAGGATGTTCAATACCGAGGCAAAAGACCTCATGGTAATGGACGGATTGTGGGAGTTGTTCTACGATTACCACATGGGAGTTACTGCGGAGAACATCGCCGATCTCTACGGTATCAGCAGGCAGGAGCAGGACCAAATCAGTCTTGATAGCCACAACAGGGCTATGACAGCTATACAAAACGGCAGGTTCAAGGAGGAAGTATCTCCGGTATCCATTCCCCAGAAAAAGGGTGATCCCATTGTTTTTGATACAGATGAAAAACCCATGGAGACCTCCATGGAAAAACTGGGCAAACTTCCTGCTGTATTCAAGAAGGACGGTTCAGTTACAGCCGGAAATGCCTCTGGTGTGAACGATGCCGGGGCAGCAGTGCTCTTGATGAGCAGGGAGAAAGCAGATGAATTGGGACTGGAGCCCCTTGCCACCATAAAATCCTATTCAGCCGGGGCAATAGACCCCGCCTACATGGGTCTGGGTGTAATTCCGGCCACCAGGCTGGCTCTGCAAAATAGCGGTTGGAGTATCGAGGAGATAGACAGCATTGAACTAAACGAAGCCTTTGCATCCCAGGGTCTGGCCTGCCTGAGAGAACTCGGCATGGATTGGAACAAGGTGAATCCCAATGGCAGCGGAATCTCCATAGGCCACCCTATCGGATGCACTGGTGCCAGACTTGCCTACAGCCTTGCCAAGGAAATGGAACTGAACAATTATTCCAAGGGGCTGTCAACATTGTGCATCGGCGGTGGCATGGGCTATGCCATGCTCCTGGAGAGGAAATAACCGGAATAAAACATTAAACAGGCAAAGCCTGCTTATCAACTAAAAATAGCCCGTCCGGAGAATGCGCAGCTTCCGGAGAAAAACTAACTACCCCCATCCTTGCGGGTGGGGGACTGAATTATCATTCAGACAATTCAATTCCCCTGGGGCAAATAGGCCTTATGAACAGTAGCTTGATCCAACCTTAGTTCAAACAAGCCACCCTTGTGCAAAACCAGCCTGACATCGGCATCAGAATTTCCAGCCAACTCCTTGTACTTTCCCCTGAGCCCAATCAGGTCCACCTTTTCCAAGACATCCTTCAGAAACTCTATTTTTTCTTCCAGTTCCGGGTTTTGGGTCTTGAAATACTCGCTGATCGATTTGTCGTACTGTCTTTGGATTTCGGTCTTTATGCAATGCTTACCAAGATCCAGCTGAATTTCCATAAGAAACACCTCTATAAAAAAAGGCCGACTGTTTGATTTTTAACCACAACAAACAGCCGGCCTAGTATATACATTGGTCGATTTTCTTGAGAGACTTACTTCATTTCTTTTATCTTTTCAGTCAGTTCAGGGGCGAATTCCAGCATATCCTCCTCAACTCCAAGATCAGCGATTTGGAATATGGGTGCCTTGGGATTGTTGTTTACTGCAACTATGTAGGGATTGCCCTTTACTCCGCCCATATGCTGAAAGGATCCGCTAATACCCATTGCCAGGTATACCTTGGGTTTAACCGTTTTGCCGGAAGTACCTACCTGTCTGCCCTTTTCCATCCACTTGGCGTCCACAACAGGCCTGGAACAGGAAACTACTCC
>CAJXKR010000191.1 GCA_913055815.1 uncultured Desulfohalobiaceae bacterium
ATCCTTAAAACTTCCAGTATGTTCTTGTCGTCATCAACTACTAAAACCTTTTCCATTGGGATTTTTCCTTTGTTGGACTGGTATGTTATTTCTTCTTGTTTAGTTCCAAGTCAATTTGCTTTAATCTTTTGAGCTGGTTTCTCAAGTATTTAATAACGCTTTCCTTGTGCTGAACTTGAGCTTGGAGTTTTTTGATCCTGGATTCTTGCTCGGAGTTCGACTGTTTCAGCTCCTCTATTTGATTCTGTTTACTGATCGTTTCTGATAAAAGTGTTATCCAGGCTTTAGCCTCTTCTTTAAGGTCGCTTTCAGGGAAGTTGTTAACCAGGCATCTGAAGTGCTCACGGGACGTTCGGTAGCTATTTTTTTGATTCGGAGTAAGTATCCTGGCTTTACCCAGGTTGTACAAGGCCTGGTCCCCGGGTGTACTGTTGCCTGCAGCTTGCAGAGCTTGTTTGTTTTCCTTAATGGCTTGGTTATATTTACCTTTTTCCATAAGTTTTTCTGCCCTGTTCAAATGTCTCCAACTCCGATCTGTTTGAGCCAGGTTGCCCAATTGGGCACAAGCAGTAATAGAGATCAGTATCAGGAAGAGACTGGCAAGGTAAAACAGAAGGAGCTTCCCTGACCTGGTTCGCTTTTTACCCATATATTCCCTCCATGGGCTGTGACTATGTTTTTTGCAATGGAAAGGCCCAGTCCAGTACCTTTACCATGAACCTTTTTGAACTTGTCAAAAATCTCGGTTTGATCTTTTTCAGAAATACCGCATCCATTATCAGAGACGCAAATTTCAAGCATCTTTTGCGAGCCTTTCTTTTTGTTGTATTCATCTTTTCCTTGAGCAGACAATGTTACTTTTCCCTGACTCGAACTAAATTTCAATGCATTGTCAAGCAGGTTTATTATAACCTGATGGATCTTTTCACTGTCTATATATACCTTGGGCAGTTGCTCAGGCAAATTCATCTCCAAGATAATCCCTTTTTTGTCTGCAATTGGTTTCATTTTTGCAATGCTCTTTTCCGCTAGGGGAGCGATGCCGATCTCCTGCATTTGGAATTCAGCCATGCCGGATTCCATGTGGGAGAGATCCAGTATGTTATTTACCTTGGAAATCAAGCTTGCGCATTCTTCCTGGATAATCAATAAAAGATTGTGTTGATTTTTTGAGGATTCTTTCAAGTCCCCTTCCAGCAAAAGATTGCTGGCCTCCTTTATGGATGTAAGTGGTGATCTCAATTCGTGAGACACATGCGCAATAAGCCCCTCCTTCATTTGGTCCAGTTCCTGGAGTCTGGAACTCATGTGATTGAAAGAATCCGCCAGATCTTTTATCTCCGGGGGAGAAGAAATCTCAAGGGTCTTGTCAAATTCTTTGTTAGCGATTTTTCTGGTTCCCTGCATCAAGGAAAGAATAGGCCTGTTGATGGTCCTGGCATTGAAATAGGCTATTATTATAGTCATGACAAGGGCTATCAGGATGGCGGATATATTCAGTTTTAGGGCTTGTGAAGCAATGGAGTTGGAGGTGTCAATTTTCGTGTTCATCCTTGCCTTGGTCAATTGGTTTATATGGTCCAACTCGGAAATGATTTTATTAAAGAGCTGCTCCTTGTCTTCTTGTAGCTTCCAGGGAATGGAACTAGCTTCTTTATCCACGGTGCTGAATTCATTTCTGGAAATAGTCAAATACTTTTGGTAGTTATCCTGAAGCGGTTTGAAGACGTTTTCTTTTGTGGGGTTGTCCAAGTGTTGCTCTATCTTATCGAACTGCTCGTATATGATTTTTTTTGTCTGCAGGAATTGATCATGGAAGTCCTGGTCCTGCGAAACCATGTATTTTCTGCCAAATCTGGCCTGTGAGAGGAATTTGTCTTTTGTGTGATTCACGAGGCTTATGATTTCGCTATCTACTGCGCTCAGGGAACTGGAAATCCGGTTTAACTGGTCCAGTCTCCAGGTTGTATAGATCCCCATGAAAATTACTATTAACGACAAGGTCAGGTAGCTCAAGCTGAGCCTTTTGAATATGGTAAATCCTTGCATTTTGATGCTTTTTAGGCGTAGTTTCATATTTGCCCTCAAATTGAGTTGTCCAGCCCTCTCAATAGGGTTGGATGGGAGTTAACAACAGTTTTATGTGGTTACGTGATTACGTATGAATAAGAGCCTAAAGTCTATTACTCAAGAATTATCAGCCAGTTCAGTCGCCGTTTTGTACTGCACTGCACAAGGGGTAACATTAAAAAACTGTTCTGGCAATGTGGCTTGAAATAGCTTTGTACTGGAATTTTAGCCACTTGGATCCTTGTTTGGGAACTATGGACCAAGTTCCGGCTTCTGCCGCTTCAAAATCCGTACTTTGGTTTGGTCATAGTAAAACAACAGCAACAGCGGGCCGCTAGGCAAGCCTAAAAGTTGCGTGGGAGTGGTGATGCTTCAGGATGAAGGGATGTTTTTGTTTGGGATTTGTCTTGACCTGACAGGAGCAGAGATTATAGTGGACTTATATAAAAGTGTATAAACTGGAGTTAAGCGGTATGAATATTCTCTGTATAGATATCGGCAGTGGAACACAGGATGTTTTATTGTACAACCCGGATAGGGAACTGGAGAATTGCCCCAAGTTTATCCTGCCCTCTCCGGCCAGGAATATTGCTGCCCAATTGGAGAGGCTCGGGAATGCCGGCAGGGATGTTTATCTTTACGGGAGCAACATGGGTGGTGGATTCAAGCCGGAATTAAACTCTGTCTTGAGCAAGGGGCGGAAGGTTTCGGCCCATCCCGAGGCAGCCAAGGCACTTTCAGACCATCAGGAAAAGGTGCGTTCCCTGGGGGTGGAAATAACCGAGACATGCCCAGGAAATGCAGCCCCGGTATACTTGTCTGATTTTGATCCAGGTGCTTGGCGTGCGTTTTTTGATATGTTGGGTCTGGAGCATCCGGACATGACCATGATAGCGGCCCAGGACCACGGATATCATCCCGAGATGAGCAACCGGCAGGGCAGGTTCGGGATCTGGGAGAAACTATTGTCACAGCAGGAGTTGAAGTTGCAGGACCTGGTCTTTACTGATCCCCCGGAGGAGTTTACCAGATTGTGTACAATACAGGCCTCAACCGGAGGCGGACCTGTTTCAGACTCTGGTACTGCTGCAGTTCTAGGGGCACTGTTTGTGCCGGAAATAGAGGCAAAAAACAGGGAAAGGGGAGTTTGTTTGGTGGGCATCGGCAACAGCCACACAGTGGCTTTCCTGGTCTACAGGGAGTGCATTTACGGTGTGTATGAACAGCATACCGGATTGCTAAGCGGGGATAAACTGTGGATGGATCTGCAGGGGTTCAGGAAGGGGGATGTCACTTTTGATCAGGTGTTTGCGGATCAGGGACACGGTTGTCTGAACTTGCAAGCCCCGGCAGCCGCTGACAACTTCCCGGAAACCTACGTAATTGGTCCCCAGAGAAGTATTTTAAAGGGATACGATGTGCAATTTCCCGCTCCGGGAGGGGATATGATGTTAACCGGCTGTTTCGGTCTGCTAAAGGCGTGGCAAAATATGTCAATTTGAATAATGTTACTGATATAAGCCTCTGAAATTAAGCGTTTTTGTTGTTCTTGAATCTACTTGATTCCTTGTGACACAATCTATTGTTTTACTTGAAAATTTCGGGCAATTTTCTTGTCCTTGCCGGACAAGATTTTTGTCCGAAGGCACAAGAACATCGAGCAATCTCGGCCCCGCCCCTGCCTTGACAGCCGGGGCGGGAACTTCGAATTCTTTAGTTCAGGTAAAAGGAGAATGATCCATGCAAGAGCCAACCAATACTTCGGCCTGGCAGGTGCTTTGGTCTCATTACCAGGAGATAAAGCATGCTCATATGCGGGACTTGTTCCGGGAGGATCCGGGCAGGTTCGAGGTTTTTTCCTTGCAGAACGGTCCGGTATTTCTGGATTATTCCAAGAACCGCATCAGCTGGGAGACCATGGAATCGCTGTTCGATCTGGCCCGGGAAATCAAACTCCAGGACAAGATCCGCTCCATGTTTGCAGGGGAGAAAATAAATACCACTGAAGACAGGAGCGTGCTCCATATAGCCCTTCGCAACAGATCGAATCGTCCGATATATGTGGACGGCGAAGATGTGATGCCTGAGGTGAACGCGGTACTGGAACAGATGCGTGAGTTTTGCGGTAAGGTCAGAAGCGGCAGGTGGAAGGGTTATACCGGAAAGCCGGTGACTGATGTAGTGAATCTGGGTATTGGCGGTTCCGACCTGGGTCCCAGGATGGTGACCCGGGCGCTGGAGGATTACGCCCCGCCGGATCTCAATGTGCACTTTGTATCCAATGTGGATGCGGTGGATATCAGCCGGACACTGCAAAACCTGTCCCCGGAGACTACGCTTTTTATTGTGGCCTCCAAGTCCTTCACCACCCAGGAAACCATGGCCAATGCCAGAACAGCCAAGCAGTGGCTGCTCAAGGAATTGGGTGACGAGCGGGCCGTTTCCGAGCATTTTGTGGCAGTTTCCACCAATACCGAGAAAGTGCGGGAATTCGGAATAGATCCGGAAAACATGTTCAGGTTCTGGGACTGGGTAGGTGGACGGTATTCGCTATGGTCAGCCATAGGCTTGCCCATAGCAGTGGCAGTAGGCATGGACCGATTTGAAGAACTGCTCTCAGGTGCGCATGCAATGGACGAACATTTTCGCAGCGCGGATTTTGAAAACAATATCCCGGTGATTATGGGCCTGCTCTCGATTTGGTATGTCAACTTCTTCCAGGCCGGAACCCAGGCGATACTTCCCTATGATCAAAATTTGCAATATTTGCCAGCCTACCTGCAACAGGGTGAGATGGAGAGTAACGGCAAAAGGACGACTCTGGCTGGAGATGTGGTGGATTATCATACCGCGCCGGTGATCTGGGGAGAACCGGGCACCAACGGTCAGCACGCCTTTTTCCAGCTTATGCACCAGGGAACTAGATTGATCCCTTCGGATTTTATAGCCTTTGTCAATCCATTGCATTCCCAGCAAGAGCACCACGAGATGTTGCTAGCAAATTTCCTCGCCCAAACAGAGGCCTTGATGCTGGGTAAGACCGAGGAGGAAGCAGATAGGGAGATGTCTGAAAATGGCAAATCCCGAAGCGAGATTTCCAGGTTGCTCCAGCACAATGTGTTTCCCGGAAACAATCCCTCTAATTCGGTTTTGCTGCAAAAGCTCACCCCGTATAACCTGGGGGCCCTGCTCGCGGTTTACGAGCACAAGATATTCGTGCAGGGAGCGGTATGGAATATCAATTCTTTTGACCAGTGGGGAGTTGAACTGGGCAAGCAGTTGGCCAAGAGGATATTGCCCGAACTGCGGGAGAAAAAGCGGTTTGAAGATCACGATTCCTCTACTAGCGGATTGCTCGAGTTTATTAATACTACAGCGAAACTTTAAGCCTTGCCGGGAGTTCCACTGTGCGACTTAAGTAGTTCCCATCCGGAAATTCCTAATTTCCGGATATGGAAATAGTAAGTTTTCAATTCGGAAACTAGATTTTTTTTCGTTTGACAAGGAAATAAAAAAATTATGAGGAGGCGTATCTTAATACGTCGACGAATAATTTTGAAGATTGACGAAGTCAAACGGGAAAAGGGCAATTTCCGGATGAAAACTGACTAAAACTTTTTAACCAAGAGTACCCCGCAAAACAGGAGCACTATACCCAGAACGCGCCAGATGTTTATAGAATGTTCCGGGAAGCCGAGAAGTCCGAAGTGGTCCAGTACCAAGGAGGCCAGGAGTTGTCCACCCAGAAAGAAAGCGAACATGGTGGTGGCTCCCAACCTGGGTGCCGCGGCGATAGTTGTGGTAACCAGGTAGGCGCCGCAGAGTCCGCCCAGCCAACACCACCAGGGTATTTTGAGCAGAGATGACAAGGGAGGCCAGGAAAAACGCATCAATTGGGTGTATATAAGCAGGGCGCTGGTCCCCACAAAAAATGACACGAATGCGGCCAGGAAATCGTTTTTCAAATAGGAACTCAGGCTTGCGTTTACACCTGCCTGAGTAGGGGCCAATACACCTGCTATTAGTACCAGGAAAGCGAAAAGTAGTTCCATAGTTGCCAGTTATAGGTTATAGGTTGTATGTGTTATAAGTTTTATGTTTTTGTTTCTAACACTACAGCGAAACATTAGCTTAATATGAAAAAGTTTTAAGGTGTTAGGGTGTTAGGTTTTAAGTAAGAAAAAGAACTAATAGGCTGTTTATTCTACAAGTTGAGCTCCTTTTCTCGCAAC
>CAJXKR010000192.1 GCA_913055815.1 uncultured Desulfohalobiaceae bacterium
AATAAAAAGGCTATAATTATTGTCTGTACCCTTCTGTCCTTGGTAATCCCGTGGAAGCCGTTATTTATAGTCTCCATTCCTCCGCTTTCGGTCAGTGTATACAGGATGAGCAAAGCGCCAAACACGATTAAAAGCACCGTAACTGCACTCAAAAACCCCTGCAGGGTAGAAGCCAAAACCACCCCCAAATCCATGTTCCATACAAACAGCGCACACAGGGCTGCCACAAACCAGGCCAAGGGCATGGCCCTGGTAGCCGGCCAGCGAAATCCCACCATTAGAACCAGTGCCACCAATATGGGCAAAAAAGCAAAGAATCCTAGCATCCCTAAAAACATAACACCTCCTTATAGATGGGCCTTGCGTAGATTAACATTGTTTTCGACTCACAGATTAAAACACGGTTTTCCATAAACAACTGTGCAAACATAATAAAACGCTAATTAATGGTAAAACCATTTTCAACGTTCAAATATACATTGTCAATGGGTTTGTGTAAAAATGTATTTTATTAAAATCCTATCGAAATATCTGACCATAGCTTCAACAACCTTGACAAAAACCCAAAAAAAAGGTAAGTCCAATTTACCAATTTTAAAAATCCAGAGTGTGTTTATGAATGTTTCTTTGCACCCCATTCGGGCCAAGGGAATAACAGAACAAGTCTACGAGCAGTTAAGGGACCTGATATACCGAGGTCAATTCCGGCCAGGTGACAAGCTGCCGCCTGAAAGGGAGTTAGCGCAATCCCTCGGTGTCAGCCGACCCACTGTCAAAACAGCCATCGGCAAGCTGGTAAACAACGGATTAGTTGAACAAAAACAGGGACAAGGGTCTTTTGTTCGTTCCTATCAATCCCAATACCAGAACAACCCCCTGCTGGAGATCTTTGATGTACAAACCGTATCCCTGGTGGATCTTTTAGAGGTAAGAAGCGGATTGGAGGTGACAGCAGCCAGCCTGGCTGCACAAAGGGCTACACAAGATGATATTGATGCCTTGCAGTCCTGTTTGGACGAAATGCAGTCCAGGATTGAAAATGGAGAGGTGGGGGCAGAAGAGGATGTAACCTTCCATATGAATCTGGCCTACGCGACCAAGAACTCTGCTCAAATCTACCTAATGAAGCATTTTTATGATCTGTTATTCTATGGGATTAAACAAAGTCAATTCTATCTGATTGAAAGCGGTAATCTGCAGAAAATGAGTGACCATCACGCCAACATATTGGAATATATCAAAAACCGAGACATACAGGGGAGTCAAAGAGCCATGCAAAGACATATACAGTATGTCAGGGAATTTTGCCGGAGCCAGGACCTGTAAGCGGCTTAACACCAACTCCCGGCTCCAACCCTTAATCATAACAATTAGAAGCCTTGCTACTATCCATCCTTCCACAAGGGCAGGCCGGTTATTTCATCATAGTCCCGTTCCATGGCAGGACCATCGAAGACCTCAAGAACAAACTCGCACGCAAACACTTTTGTCCCCTGGGCCAAATGGCCACCAAAGGCCCTGCCTGCACTGTCTGCAAGTGTTATGTGGGCGTGCACCATGGACTGTCCATCCTTAACCGACACATTTCCCACCAGGTTGGTGATTTCCAGGCCCTGATCCAGTATAAAGAATTCATACTCCCGTGTATTCTGATCATAGTATCCCAATCTGGCCTGCCGGACCGCGCCCAATGCTTCTATCCTGCCCAGCCTGACCTGATTCTGACTGCACACTGCGGTGATCTCATCCAACAGATCCGAACCGTGTGGCAGTTTTCCCATGTACAAGCCCTTGGACTTAACTTCTTTTAGCATCGTCATCATATTTCTCCTTGAAGTAATGTAGTATTTCCATGTCTGGAGCCACAGACAAAAAACCTACTGTACCATAAAATATCTATTCCCGGGAATTATTCAAGCCTTGCTCCTCTGAATCCATGGCCAGCAGGTAAGTCCTTAAATTTACGTTCTTATTGTCTATTTCCAACTTCTTGCGGATATTGTGCCTGTGTGAATCCACTGTCCTCGTGGAAACCCCCAGCATATCAGCTATTTCCTTGGTCATCTTACCCTGTTTAATTAGTTCCAGCATCTGCATCTCCGTGGAAGTCAAACTGTATTTGCCGGAAAGGTTCCTGTTCAAGGGTGATATAACTTCCTCTATTTGGCCTTCGATAAGATCCAGATAATGTTTTTGGGACCCACTTAGTTCCGTGTCCTTCAACTTCTCCAAGCTAGGCTGAATAAGCTGTTTAACATTGAAAATCAGATTTTCTTCCAACTTCTTTTTATTCTCATCCTTTTTCTCCAAAAGGACATTCAAAGCGGTATTGGTCTGTTCGAGCTTCTGGTTGGCTTCGCTAAGCTCGGCGGTCCTCTCCTGAACCCTTTTCTCCAGGTCTTGATTCGCCCGGCGTAATTCTTCTTTGGTTTCCTGCAGTTGCAACTGCACCCGTATCCTGGCCAGGATTTCCTCCTGCTGAAAAGGCTTGGTAATATAATCCACAGCCCCGGCACGGAAGGCCTTGACCTTTTCTGCGGTATCGGTATGCACACTGATGAAAATGATGGGCAGTTCCGTTTTGTCCGGGTCTTTCTTGATGCGCTCGCATACCTCGTATCCATCCATTTGGGGCATCATTATATCCAAAAGCACAAGATCGGGCATTTTCTTTTCCAGAAAATTAAGCGCCTCAAACCCGTCTTGAGCCACTGCTGTGCGGTAATCATTCTCTCTTAGTATATTCCCCAGTACCTGAATATTGTAAGTATTATCATCCACTATCAGTATCAAGGACCTGTTGTCTTCACTCATGACCAAAAACCTTCCACCGCGAATTGTCCTTAATCCGAACCCAAAAATTCAGGAAATTTGGACAAGTTCCTTTTCAAATCTTCTATATCGTAGTGTCGAATATTTTTGTACAACCTATCGCTGAAATCTTGTATGGGAAAATAGGAATAAGTCTCTCCGGCTTCTTTCAAATCCCGTGCGAATTTTTCCACATCCTCAATGATCAGCAAGTCTTTAATTTCCCTCCATCTGGGTTCGAATTCTTTTTTAAGTATCCAATACAAATCCCGGGGACACTGTTCGTTCTCATGTTCTTGATCCTTTACTCCGGAGCTATGGCCTTTTTCCTCCAGATAGGAATCGCCATCAGTTGTCAGGAACTCGGCAAGCTCTTGTATCAAATCTTCCTTGTTAACCGGTTTGGATATGTACCCGTCAAAATACTCCAGCATACCTGCCCTCTCCTGTTTCATCACAGTAGCAGTAAACGCAAGGACCGGAATATCACTAAACATCTCCCGGATTCCAAACAAGGCCTCGTAGCCGTTTCTATCCGGCATTCGCAGGTCCATCAACACCAAATCCGGAGAGTGTTTTTTTGTCTTTTCCCAGGCTTCCTCCACACTGAGCGCCCCGATAGTCCAGATATTGGTATCCTCCAAATAGGCCTCGATCAAATCTATGTTCTCCTGTACATCGTCTGCTACCAAAACTTTTCCGGAACCAAGCTTTAAATGCCTGTTATCACTATCGGATTCAATTTTTTCCTTCTCCCCAATTTCCACTTGTCGAAGCACTACGGTAAAAACACTTCCTCTGTCAACTTCACTCTCCACTGAGATCTCCCCGTTCATCAAATCCACCAAGCGCTTGGTTATGGAAAGCCCCAGGCCACTACCACCGTATTCCCTGGTGTTCTGATTGTTGCGTTGACGGAAGTTTTCAAATATCACTTCCTGCTGGGACTCCGGGATCCCGATTCCGGTATCCTCTACTTGTAACACCAGATCCAATTTCTGCAGTTGCCGGTTTTTATTCCTGGCATAGGTATTTAACCTTACATGTCCACTCGGGGTAAATTTCAAGGCGTTTCCCACCAGATTGAGCAGGATCTGCCGCATTCTTACCTCGTCCAACTGCAGGACATCAGGCAGGGAGGAATCTATATCCACTATAAAATCGATTCCCTTTTCTTCGAACCTGTGATTGAATATTGCAGATATATCGCTAAGCAGGCGACCCGGATTTATATTCTCCGGCTGGATTTCCAGTCTACCCGCCTCTATCTTGGACAGATCCAGTATATCGTCTATTAAGCCAAGAAGCGTCTTCCCGCTGGAGAGTATGGTATTCAGATACTGCCGGTTTTGCTCCTCACCGGCCTTGTTAAGAAGGGCCTCGCTGAAACCCAGAATGGCGTTCATGGGAGTCCTGATCTCGTGGCTCATATTGGCCAGGAATTCGCTCTTGGCCTTATTCGCCATTTCGGCTTCCTCTTTGCTCTTTTGCAGGTCAGCCTGCACTTGCTTTATCTGGCTGAGATCCCGGGCCACACATACACTGCCTATATTCTTTTCCCCCTCTTTCAGTACGCTGATGGACATGCCAAAAGGGATTATATGGCCGTCCTTTCTCTTGATGGAGATTTCATAGTCGCGTACGTATCCGTCCTGTCTCAATTCCATAAGCATGCAGTCCAGATCCTGTTTATTAGCATAGAGATCAAACGCTGACTTTCCCTTGAGTTCCTCGAAACTATAGCCAAACAGCTCCTCGGCCCTTTTGTTCCAACGTATGAACCTTCCCTTGGAATCCACTATCCCGATGGCATCTGCCGAATTATCCAGTACATTCTTGAAATAGTCCCTCTCTTTTTTAAGCTCTTCCTCTGCCCTTTTAAGTTCTATCAAGTCCTGGGCCACATCGTACAGGTTCTTGCTGTCCCTGCTTGCATCCATGGCCCTCTTGCACTCAATCAACAGGTTTTCCAACTCCCGGTTTCTTTCCCTTAATTGTTTTATTTCCTCCAACAGTTCCTCGCGCTCGGGATTTTCCTTATCCAGGGCAAGTAAGTGCTTATTGTTCAAATCTGGCATAATTCGACCTTTATATTAACTCCCATGCCCTGGGCGGGCACAAGGAAGCATGAAAGAGCTGTTAAGCAAGAAGCAATTAAGAAGTTACGACTCATAATCTCTTTCTTCTTGCTCAAAAACTCAACAGCTTATGAGCTTAACAACTACTTTCATGTTAAATCGGAATATTGGATTTCAAAAATACAAACACACTAGTAGTATACACTTTTATTTATTATATCTGAATTTTGTCAAAATTCAAACACTTGTTGCATCAAATAATCCAACTCAAGATCTACTGCCGAAACAATTATCTTTGCCTTGATTTTCAAAATCCCCTTGCCAATATTCCAAGTTTTGCATATTGTACTAAAAATTTTTTTATTGAGAATATGGGAATTGATATCCGGCATTCTCGAAAGGAAGTTACATGGATAATCTAATTTAACAATTCAAACCCTATTCAAGGAGTATTGCCATGATGTCTGGACTAAACAAAGAGCAGGCCATGATTCAAAAAATGTCCAGGGAATTCGCGCAAAAAGAACTTGCCGAATATGCAGCTGAAAGGGATCAAAATCACGAATACCCGGCGGATAGCTTGAAAAAAATGGGTGAACTGGGGCTCTTGGGGATGTTGGTCCCGGACGAATACGAAGGGGAAAACATGGACACCATCTCCTATATCCTGGCCATGAGCGAAATAGCCTATGCTTGTGCCTCAACCGCGGTTATCATGTCTGTGCACAACTCCATATGCTGCGGCAGCCTTACCCGTTTCGGGACCGAGGAACAAAAACAAAAATACCTGATCCCCATGGCCAAAGGAGAGATAATCGCATCCTTCGCCTTGTCCGAACCCGAAGCTGGATCGGACCCGGCAGGAATGACCACGACCGCTCATTTCGACGGTGAAAATTACATCCTGAACGGTACCAAGCGCTGGATAACCGGGGGAGAAACTTCCGGAGTATTCGTCGTGCTGGCCAGGACCGATCCGGATAGCGGACACAAGGGTATTAGCGCCTTTCTGGTTACCAAGGACATGCCCGGATTCTCCACCGGGAGACTGGAGGACAAGATGGGGCAAAAGGCCTCGGACACAACTGACCTTATATTCCAAAACTGCCGCGTACCCAAGGACCACTTGCTGGGGCAGGAGGGAGAAGGTTTCAAAGTAGCCATGTCCGGCCTAGACGACGGCAGGATAGGAATAGCCGCCATGTCTGTAGGCATAGGACAGGCAGCCCTGGATTTAGCGACAACCCATACCAAGAACAGGGAGCAGTTCGGTAAGCCCATTTCTGACAATCAAGGTGTAAGGTGGATGATTGCGGATATGGCCACTGATGTGGAAGCAGCCAGGAACTTGTTGTTCAA
>CAJXKR010000193.1 GCA_913055815.1 uncultured Desulfohalobiaceae bacterium
TTAACTCCCATGCCCTGGCGGGCACAACGAAGCATGAAAAGGTTCTCAACTTGTAGAATAAACGGGCTATTGGTTCTTTTTCTTACTTAACACCTTAAAACTCTAAAACTTTTTCATGTAAATGCTAGCAATACAATAGATAATCAGGAAATAATCAAAATCAACCCCGCAGTGATTTTGTCAGCAGAGCAAGCCTGAATCTGGAATGTGTTTGCAAGCAAGGTCTGGCTATGCCTGTTTATTGACCTTCTGGAGTTTGTGCTTCCTCGTCTGGGATAAAGGGCTGAATAATTGTAATTGGGAATTTCAAAGTGTTCTGCATAATATTCAGGGCTTCAGAGCCTATAGCTTTGGGGGATAGAGGTATTATTATGGGCTCGCTAGCAGTGCCTATTACCTGGATGGGTACGGAAATCAGATTGCCCTGGGTAATGGAACTAAGTAGGGGGACAAGTTTTATTAACCGGTCCAGGGTTTTGAAAGGAGCCACCAGGAAGATAAGGTCCAGTTCCTTGTTTTTTAAATCCACGTCTCCCTTGAAACTCATCTCTACTGTTTTGCCATCCAGAATCCCCTTGGTGATTTTCAATTTATTGTTCTTTAAACTGCCCAGGATATCAATGCTGTTATAAGCCAAGCCCTGTGTTTGCATGTCGGGTACGTTGCCGAAGAGTATCTCGGTAGTATTAAGGAAATCCAGAATCTTGGCAATAACGCTGACTTGATATATTTTTCCGTTGTATGCATGTAATTTTATATCCCCTTGAATCCCATTACCATCTGAATTTTTCTTCCTGCTGGAATTTGTGGAAATCTGCCCTTCCATATCCATTTTGCCTGAGATCAGCCTTTTTTTGTCCCGGGAGCGGAAACATTTTATGCAATTTTCAATATCCAGATTTTGTTTTCCAAAAGAAAAGTGAGTCCGGGTTTGTCCATCTGATATTTGTATACTGCCGTTTACAGGGAGCGAACAAATACGGGTCTTGCTAACTACTACATTTACTTGCTCTTTTTCCTCCAGGGAAATGGTGGACTTAAAAGGGGAGAAAACGAAGTCCTTGTATACAAAACGGTTGCTGCTTAGACTTATATCGCCTTTTAGATTGGCGTGAAAAGGTTTTTCCCAGGAAGTCCGGTTTGAGGATCCTTCATTTCGGGCAATTAGTCTCTGTACGTATTGCCAGGTCATATTTTCAGTAAAAAAATCCATATCCAGATGGTTGAAGTCTTCATTCAAACTGATTTCACCATCTGCCTCTATCAACGTGTCCTGCCAATAGAATCTCGAGGGGAGGATTTTCAAGTTGCCTTGCGGTGTCTCTATATCCAGATTAACAATCTCCAATTTGTCTAAATACTCCGAACGAAAATTCTGCATCTTGAGTTTGCCGCTTGCGTTTGTAATCTTGGGAGGGTAGATATGGAAGCTGGTTTTAAAGTCCCCGCTAATTTCCCCGTTGAAAATATCGTTTTTCCCGAACAGATTATAAGTGGTCCGATTGGAAAGTTTGCCTTTGAACTCCGAAGTTACGGTATTTTTGTCCATGTCCAGCTTTGCCTTGAATTTGGAGTGTGAATCCCGGAGATTTATTTTCTGAAAATTGGTTCTGTTTGCTGTCTTTACCAGCCTGAAGTCCAACTGGGTTTGGTTTGCAAACTTTAAATCGGCTTGAGCACTTGTTTTTTTCTTTCCGTTCCATTTTATGGAGGAATTTTTTACATTTAAAGCCGTCCTGGGCCTGAATTTTTCCGGAAATGCGGTATATTTCCAAACCTTGGTGATAAACTCGGGTACGAAATTGCCTTTCAGGTTAATTTCCCCCTGGGACCAGTCCCGGGCATAATCCTTGAATTTTCCGGTAAACCGGGCGGTTGATCCCATCATGTCCGCACGGCAATCCCTTAGTTCCATGTTAGTAGAGTTTAGGTCTATACTGCACTCATCCACGGAAACAGGAGAGTGCCAATCCTTGTATATACCCTTGAAATCGTGCAATTTACCTTTCAGGGAATATTCCCAGTTCGATGGATCGCGGATATTGCCTCTAAGGTTTGAGTTTTGCAGTTCCAGATTGCCCTTGGGTCCTTTTATCTGCTTCAGATATTTTTTTGCGGAAACGGAAAGATCCTTTAACAGTGCTGACAGCTCCGAAAGTTCCAAGCTTCCCTTTTGGGTCTTTGTGCTGAACTCCTGCGGCTGCTCGGCCATTGATACACTTGTGTAGATATCCCTGAGTTCGGATTTCCCAAAGTCAAGATCCATGTTTTCCGCTTGAATCTTTTCCCCGGGAGAGAAATAAAAATTGCTGCCTGCAAGATGTCCTTGCATGGAATTGGGTTTATATCCTGCAGTTATATCAAAGCTTTCAGCCAGGAGCTTTAAATCCACTTCCCCTTTATGCAGCCTCAAAGCAAGGTTGCCAAGAGCCTGTCCCTTTATTCCGCTGAATTTGTTCAGGGTGTTCAATACGGGTGTTTTTGATACCGTTTTGCGCAAGATAGGGGGTAGATCGGCCATGTCGCCATTGAAGTCGATATTGAGAATAAATGGATGCAGTTCCTGGTTTAAGCCCAGATCAAATATTCCGTCGGTGGCTTCCGAGCTCCCGAATTTGGCTTTCAAGTCGCTTGCCTGCAGTATTTGGTCCTCTATCTTTATTTCTCCTTGAACCTGGCTTAGATCCATTTCTATATTGGGGATGTAAATGTTTCCACGCGTCAAGTCGGCGTTTACAAGGGGATCTGCCAATGCTTCCTTGAATGAGGTGCCCTTGCATTCCAACTTTAGACCGGAAATATCTCCACTTTTTAATACATTAAAAGTGGGCTCGATGCCTTTAAGATCCTGGAGCAAATTGAGACAACTCTCCCTGATTTCGGCTAATTCCAGGTTTTCTCCGTTCAGGTAAAGGCTTGTGTCCTCTGTGTTGGAGTTGTATCGCATGCTGGCATTCAGGCTGAGACCGGGATTTCGTATTCGCAATTTCTGCAAGTCAAGATCATATTTGTGACCTTTACGACTTAAATTGGCACGTAAGTCAAGATCTTGGATCCTCTCGGTATTGTTGTTTCTGTGTAGCGTGATAAAAGGGGCTTTTACAGAAATCTCGCAGTCTAGATCCTTGAATCCATTGTTTGTCAGGTTGGCTTTTAGGTTGATAATGGAATTGCCCGGATTGGGCTTGATACTGCAAGGTATAAGTGCAGGGGCGAATTTGTGGGGCTTGAACTGATTCACTGTCAGATCTTGTTCAAAGCCAAGGCCTTTTAACTTTCCTTTCCCTTTCAATTGCAGGTTTTTCCAGGCACTGGAGTCGCAGGTCAGCTTGTAGCTTATCTGTGTGGAAATCCGGCTTTTCAGATTGATATTGCTAACAGTCTGCAAAAGCGAACCATTTTTGTACAAATTAACTGAACCGTCTCTAATTTCCAGAGCAAGTCCGTATATCAGGGATTTGTATTGGGTTTGGAGTTTGTGTTTTATAGTTTGCAACCGGAGGTTGGCGGGTTTGGATAATTTAAGATTTGCACTCGGTCCTTGTACTATAGTCCGGGAAATTTTTAAATCTCCCTTGAATAAGGAAATTATATCCGGATAAATGCTGAGCGAGTTCAAATCCAGATTAAATTTTGGCGGAATTTCAAGGGACAGTCCGTATAATTTGATTCCAGGAAACGGATTGTAGATTACTTTTACTTTTTTAAAGCTGACCTGAGTGGATTTGCCGGATATTGCATCATTGACCTGTTTGCGAACTAAGTCTGCACTGATTATATTTGGCAAAGTAAGTAAAAGCGTGACGCATAAATAGACCAATAGACAGAGAAGATAGGAAGCTAGTGCAAAAAGATTTTTGGTAATGGATTTAACTGAAAACATGTAAGACAACCTATAATAAAATAGATTTCATGTCATTATGTTCTTGCAAGTTCTTATGTTATTCTGTTATTGAGAATGTGCTTGCTTTTGATAATTTTTTAGATCCCAGGCACCAAAGGAATTTGTTATGAAAAAAATATTGTTTGTTATAACCGTATTTGTCGGAGTCTTGTTTTATAGCCCATTTTCTCAGGTAAGTAGCTGCAAGGCAGAAGTGACAGATTATTTGCAAATGTTTGAAGACAAGGTTACAGAATTCACCCTTGAAAATGGATTGAATTTCGTGGTGATCGAAAGGCACCAAGTACCTATTGTCAGTTTCGTTACCTTCGTGGATGTGGGGAGTGTGAACGAAAAAACCGGCCAAACCGGCATATCACACATGCTTGAACACATGGCCTTTAAAGGTACCAAGAGGATCGGTACCAGGAATTGGGAAAAGGAAAAGCAAGTGCTTCAAGAAATGGAACAGGCCTACAAGGAGTTGAAGAGGGAAAGTTCAAAGAGTGACCCGGATTCAGAAAAGCTGAAGGCAAAGAGAAATAGATTCCAAAAGTTGAAAAAAAAGGCCGGGAATTTTGTCAAACCTAATGAATTTTCCAAAATACTTGAAAAAAACGGGGCGAATAATTTGAATGCCGGCACCACTACTGACGCGACCCTGTATTTCAACAGCTTGCCTGCAAATCGAGCGGAACTCTGGTTCAATCTGGAGTCTGATAGATTGATGAATCCCGTTTTCAGGGAGTTTTACACTGAAAAGGACGTGGTCCTGGAGGAAAGGAGAATGAGAGTGGAATCCAATCCCACGGGTAAGCTAATAGAGAGGCTGCAGGCCATGGCTTATCTGGCTCATCCCTATGGACAACCCGTGATAGGATGGAGATCCGACATAGAACTCTTGACCAAGTCCCAGCTCCGGGAGCTGTACAATACCTATTATGTCCCGCAAAATATCACCATAGCAGTGGCTGGGGATATCAATCCCGAGCAGGTAAAGAAATGGGCCAAGCTCTATTTTGGTCCTTTTGAAAAGGGTCCTGAACCTCCCAAAGTGACGGTTGAGGAGCCTGAACAGGAAGGCAGGCGCAGCTTCAAGATAAACAGTATGCGCAAGCCAGTGTATGTCAGGGCATATCATGCTGTAAATCAGGATAACCCGGATTTCTTGGCCTTGGATCTTTTGGCATCAGTACTGTCCAGGGGCAGGACTTCCCTTTTGTATTCCAGCCTGGTACAGGAAAAGAGGTTGGCTGCGAAAATTTCCGCTTTTAACGGATTTCCCGGCACCAAGTTTCCTTCCCTGTTCGCTTTTTTCGCGGTACCCAACGCGGGTGTGGAACTGTCGGAAATTGCCGAAGGTATAGACAAGCAATTGCAAAAGGTTAAAGATGGTGAAATAACCGCAGAGGAACTGGAAAGGGCAAAGACAAAGGCCAGGGCTTCGTTGGTTCGAAGGCTGGATTCCAATATGGGATTGGCCAAGACTTTTGCCAAGGCTCAAGGACAGAGAGGGGATTGGAAAAAGGTGTTTACCGACCTGGAGAAACTGCAGAAAGTAAGTCTGGAGGACATTCAAAAAGTGGCGGAAGAATATTTGAGCAAGGAAAATTCCATAGTGGGAAAATTGGTAAACATTAAACCGGATCAAAATATATTGGGAAGGTAATATTATGAAACAGAACAAGATAATCAAATATATCCTAATGTGTGCTGTGTTCCTCATCTTTAGCGGGTGTGCCGCTCAAACCCAGAAAACACCCCAGTATGATCAATTGGAGTTTTCATCAGTCAAGGAGTTGCCCAAGCCCGAGACCGAGAGCTTTACACTGGGCAATGGTATCAAGTGTTTCCTGCTGGAGGATCACGAGCTACCCTTGATTAAAGTCAAGCTCAGGATCAGGTCAGGAAAGGTAGAGGTCCCGGAGGGCAAGGAGGGGTTGGCTGAAATCGCTGGCGATGCCATGCGTAGCGGTGGCAGTTCAAAATATCCCGGGAAAAAACTGAACAGGATTCTGGAAAATAATGCAGCCAATTTGAATATTTCCTTTGGCCTGTCTTCCGGAAAGGCGGGGCTGAATGTCCTGAAAAAGGACTTTCCGGAGTTGTTGCCTGTTTTTGTGGATGTGCTCAAAAATCCTGCATTCCCAGAGGAAAAGATCGGGCTGGCCAAACAAAGACTAAATACCAGGATTTCCAGGCGCAATGACGGACAAAAGGAAATTGGCCTGAGGAAGTTCAAGAAACTTGTTTATGGGAAAGAATCTGTTTATTCCAGGGTACCGGAGTATGAAACCGTGGAATCCGTAACCAAAAGTGACCTGAAAGGGTTTCAACAAGCTGCATTCAAGGGACAAAAGATGAT
>CAJXKR010000194.1 GCA_913055815.1 uncultured Desulfohalobiaceae bacterium
AATCGTATTGCCCGTTCGAGGATATATCCACATATCCGCTCTTAAGCCTTGTTTTTTCAAACTGCAGCACATTTCCCTGCTGCCAGGCCAAACTGGATTCTAGATCCAACTTTTCCCCCAAAACAGCTTCCACTTTTTGAGGCATCCCCTTGAGATTGCCAATATCAAGTCGAATCCCGGAATACAGTTGCCTGGATTTCCAATTGCCCTGCAACTCTGCTTCGCACCCAAGGGCACCGCTAACTCCCGTTTCCTTGATTCCGGGGATTTTCTCCAAATCACCAAGATAGACGCTGCAGTCAATATCCAAATCCCCAGCGGTATTCGCAGTTCCCCGGGAAGATATTCTGATTTCGGATCCAGAAATCACGAACTCGGAAACATCCACATCACCTTGGAGAGTGGAACTCAACCCCAAGGAGAAGGAGATGTCTTCCTGCAACGGATATTCAATCCCTTGCAAAGCGACAATCCTGTGTTTATCCGGACTTAGGCTGCCTTCCAGGGCCAAATCCAATTTTTCACCGGACTTACCCAAGAGGATATCGGAATTAAGGATCTCTTTTTTGCCGGACTGGATTTGCAGATTGCCGGACCAGTTCCCTAAAGGCCCCTTTCCACGCAGGGAAAGCTCCAGCGGAGACTTAACCGCCGAACTTGTGTATCTGCCCAGAAGTCCGCCAACGCCACCGGAAAGATAGTAATTCATACTCAGGATCCCGGATGCGTATTCAAGATTGCAGGAAGTATCAATACCGGGCTTGTCGGTCCTGAAAGCAACAAAATCGGACTTGATCATATCCATGGACTCGTACTCAAGATCGGCTTTCAGGTAAAATTCTGCATGTTCCCCGATCACAGGTTTATTCAGGATTATTCTGGGAAAATGCAAGCCGTTAACAGCAATCCCGGGCATATATTCCGGCAACTCCAAGCCGGTCTGTTTTTTGCTCTCCACCGGTTTACCACCATCCAATGCGACCTTTTCAGGGATTTCCTTTACCTGCAGTTTATCTGCAGCGATCTTTGTTATTTCAACTCTCCAGGAGAACAATTTCCGGGGTGACCAGGAGAATTCGAAACCCTCAATCAAAAGCAACTCCCTTTTATCATGCCTGATGATCAGTTTCCGGAATCCGAAATCAATCGGCAACAAGCCTTGCAGCCCCTGTAGTGAACAACTGTAACCCTGGATTCTAAACCCTGAGATCCAATCAGAGATCTTCTCTTTAACATAGGGAGTTTGAAGCAGTCCAAATAATAAAAACACGCAAAGAATAATTGCTGCCACACCCCAAACAACAATTTTTTTGAATATTTTTAAATTCGATTTCTTCATCCTTACCTTCACCCCTGGAATAACACTCGGCAACTAAAAGGACTGTCCCACGCTGATATAGACCCGATAAGCCCGGAACCTATTATTTTCCCTGTCCAGTGGGAATGCAATATCAAAGCGTAGCGGACCCACCTGTGTATAGTACCTGAAACCCAGGCCGGCACCCCAATAAAAACTTTCTTCCACATCCGGAACCCTGTCCTCGTAGGCACCCCCACCATCCAAAAACATCACTATTCCCATACTCTCGACTATATTCTGTCTTACCTCCATGGAAGTCTCCAACATGGAGAGTCCCCCGCGCAAATCCCCTTTTTCTCCCGGAGCTATTTCCTTATAGGGATATCCCCGGATGGAACCCCCGCCACCTACATAAAACAGTTCGTCAGCAGGGATTTCTCTTGCCGATTCGTGGGATATGCTACCTATCTTTCCCCTCCAGGCCAGAGTGGGCTCTGTAATCCAAGGCAGTTGTTGGTATTTTTTCACGCTCAGTATAGTCTTCAAAAACGATATGGTAACATCGGATATCTTATCAAAGGGAGTTAACTTCAAATTTACAAGTTCCCCACTGCTTGGATTCAAAGGATCGTCCCTGCTGTCCCAAACCAGGAAACTGGGCAGGGACAGCAGATGAAAATCCCTGCTGCCGTAATTATCCTTCAACCTCACACCCTTATAGGATATTCCGCTGCCCAGGGTTAAGTTATCGATAATCTGGCGTTCTACCCCCACAGAGGTTTCACCTCCTGTACTATCATAAGCTTCCGCATCTTCATTTTTCAAGGAAACCTGATAAGTCAGGGATTGATCAGGTCTCAAAAACGCCGGTATCCTGTATCTCCCCACTATTTCCTGTATATATTCGGAGACCTCACCCGAATAGCGCATTTTTTCCCCTTTTCCGGCAAAATTCCGATTTTCCCAAAAAACCGTGCCCTTGATACCTGCGTCTGTCTCATAGCCCAAACCCATCCCTATACTGCGGTGCGATCTTTCCTCCAAGTCGATTCTCATGGGAAGCAACCCGCTATATCCCAATTTTTCAGGGTGATTGACCTGTATCAAACTGAACAAATCAGTTGCCATCAACTTCCTTTTCAATTTTGCTACATCCCCGGGATGATATTTTTCTCCTCTTTTCCAGGGGATTTTGTTTCTTACATAGGATTCTTGAACTGTATCCAGACCTTTTATTTTGGTCTTGCCGTATCTGGCCATAGGCCCGGGTTTCACCCGAAATACCACGTCCACGGAATTGCTGGAGTGGTCGACCATTAGCCTGGGTTTGTCCTGGGAAACAAATACATACCCCTGTCTCTGGAAATAGTTTGCAATTTTACTCTTGGAACTTCTTACCCTGGAGGCTTCTGCTTCACCCCCCCGGAGGCCAATCGAATCCGCAGAAGGAATCTTTTGTTTTGGCAAAGTCTTATCATCTGGCAAAATCTGAATTTTTACCTCCCGGATTCTATAAACCGGTCCGGAATCAACCTTGAATACAACCCGCGGATCCTTGTTTTTTCCCTTGACCTGATAAGTCACCTCGGCACCGAAATAAGAATAGGATTTCAAGATGTTCAAAATCCCGGGGATATCTTTTCTGGCCCTTTGTCTTAGCAAGAACAAACTGGCGGGCGGGTTATCCTTTTTTTGAAAAGTCTTGCTCACCTTTTTACATTCCTTATAGATCCCATTATCAGAGATTCCCTGCAGTACTACAGAATACTCGGCCAGATCACAAAAACCAGTAACCGGCACAAACAAAATCGCACAAAAAAGCAGAGCAACAGTTGCCGATTTAAACGCGAGACTTTTCCATGAAATAGAATTGAAACACATGCCAACAACATAATGAAGATTGAAATCTAGTTTTGCAAACCCCAAAAGACTCAACTATAACTTTTATAGCAAAATCCTACAATATCATATTCTTGGGATATATAATAAAATCGCCTTTGTTCAATCAATAACAAAATCCGCTTATCCTGACACGGCGATCCAGATAATTCCCGAAGATTCACAAGATTACATTACTGTAATCGCCTTGTCACTCCCTAACGAAAAGATCCAAATTAATACCGGCAATCTTGTGAACATTCTCATTAATACTTGACATTAATCTAATTTCATGTCTAATTTGCGCTGATTTTAGACTATAGCAAAATCAATTTACTCATCTCCCGACTTAGACAAGAGATAGTCTTTTTAGAGTTATATTAAAAGCTTCCGAGTAATAACCGGAAAGTTAAACTGAATTACTATAGAAAGCGAATTCATCAAGAACCGAGTAAAAATAAAAGGGAGGGACACTTGGCTAAGAAGAAGAAAGATGGAATATTGCCGTTCGTGCTGGGTGTAATAGCCATCTTGATTTTGGGTTGGTGGATATTTCCACATATCATTTTCAGTGAACAAGAGCAGCCGGTCCATTTCAACCACGATCAGCACATGAATCTGGAAGAACAGGAACTGAAATGCAGGGACTGTCATTTCTTCAGGAACGACGGTACCTTCAACGGACGTCCGGATAACGAACTTTGTGCCGGGTCGGGTTGCCACGACGAAATGCAGACCGAGACCGCAGCTGAAAGCAAATTGGTGAATCAGTACCTGGAGAAAAACAGAACCATTCCCTGGAAATCCTATCAGAAACAACCGGATAACGTATACTTTTCCCACATATATCACAAAAAATTCGATTGTTCATCCTGCCACCTTGATCTTGGCTATTCAGAAAAACTGCCTTCCTACCATGAGAACAGAATAACCGGTTATAGTAAACAAACCATGAAAATGCACGAATGTGAACGTTGTCACGCTCAAGAAGGCGCTAGTAACGCTTGTTTTATTTGTCATAAATAATCAAGGAGTAAATAAGATGGCATTGGACAGAAGAGGGTTTCTCAAATTTGCAGCCGGAGGAATAGCTGGCTCCCTGTTTACCCCCATACCTTGGAAAATGATAGATGATGTATCCATATGGACTCAAAATTGGTCCTGGATACCCAATAATCCAGAGGGAAAATTAAGCTCAAAACCATCACTGGTCAAATTGGGGTCTTCGGAATACGGGATATTGATCCAAACAGTAAACGGCCAACCTATCACTGCTAGCGGAAATCCGAATCACGGCCTAAGTTTGGGGGGGATCGATCCATTGGCAGCAAGTAGTGTTCAACTTGCCTATAGTCCCTCCAGAATCAAACAGCCTCTACAAAAAGACTCCTCCGGAAAATTCAATCCCATATCCTGGAATGATGCTACCAAACTCCTCCAGGAAAAATTGGAACCTGTTAAAGGTCGACAGGATTCAGTCAGTTTTATCAGTGGAGATGAGACCTCTTCTGCAAATGAGATAATGGCGGCTTTTACATATAAGATGGGATCAGAAAACTATTACTTTCCACCCAGTGATGAACAGTCACAGTTAACTGTCTGGCACTCTTTGATGAAAGGCAGTGGAAATATTGGCTACGATCTGGAGGATTCCGACCTTGTCCTGGCCATGGGTGCTAATATTTTGGACAGTTGGGGGACTGTTACAAGGAATCAAAGGCTTTTCGGACAAGACAAGTACCGGTTGATTTATACCGGTCCCACCCAGACCAATACAGCTGTTGGGGCAAATAAATTTTTACCAGTACAAAGTGAGGCACAGGGACATTTGGCCTTGGCCCTGGCCTACTATGTTATGCAATCCGGGATTACTATTCAGAATATCAAAAGATTTCGGGAGTTCTACAACTTTGTCACCCAAAACTACGATCCCCGGCAGTCAAAGCAAAAAACCGGATTATCCGAAGACACTGTCTATGGACTGGCAAAAGAACTTTTAAGTGCCCAGAATCCACTGATAATTATGGGTTCACTAAAAGGGGAAGGTGAATCCGGATTTCCGTTTTATGCCGCCCTTTGCCTGAACTTGCTACTTAAATTCGGAAATAAGGGAGGGATCAAGAACTTACCCGCACCTCCCCAAGTGCTTCAGGATTCGCCTTCGCTCCAGGAGCTAAAAAAAGGCAACTTGTATCCCTATATTCAAGATGTTGCAAACGAAAACAAAAATGCACCGGAAATACTTTTTATTTACGAGGCAAATCCAATATATTCACTGCCCAACCCGGCACTGACAAGGAAATTTTTCGACAAGATCCCCTTAAAAGTCAGTTTTAGTCCATTTATGGATGAAACGGCAGCTGAATCTGACCTGATCCTACCCACTCCCTACTTCCTGGAACGTTATGACGATTCATTCACTCCTTTCGGCTCCGGAAAAACCAACTATAGTGCCGCAAATCCGGTACAGGCACCTCTTACAAATTCCAGAAACACACCGGATTTCTTGCTCGATCTCGCTTCCAAATTACGCCTGAATATCAATATTGGCTCCTACAAATCCCTGCTGCAGAAAAAGGCGGATTTACTGAACGCAGACTGGGATTCCCTGATCAAAGGCAATATGTGGACAAAGGATCAGTTTGAGGATTCCGGAGAAATCCAATTCTGGAACAAAAACATAGAACAAATGCTTGTCCATGCAAACTCCCCTGCCTCGAATGACAACAAATTGTACCTGGTCCCGGAAAACAAGTTGAAAACAGGCACTGACACAACTGCTTTTACCCCTTTTCTGCTAAAGACTTTTCATGATGAGGAATTTGAGGACAACCTTATCTATGCCAGGATAAACGGCAAAACTGCAAGGAAAAACAACCTGCGGGACAAAGACAGGATTCATCTGGTTACCCCGCGCGGTAGATGCAAAGCCAGGATTATCCTGGAAGAAGACGTAATCACTGATGCCATAGTAGTCCCTACCGGATTCGGGCATACTTCCTGGGATAAATTCAGTAGAAACGTGGGAGACAATGTTAA
>CAJXKR010000195.1 GCA_913055815.1 uncultured Desulfohalobiaceae bacterium
CAAACAACAAATTAATACAACCGGTTAACAAATCCACATTGACTTCCTCCAAATCGAATAAAAGTACACATACCTTCCTCTCCTCGATAAACAAAACCCTGATCCAACCCGAGAGGCCCCCTGAAAAGACAAAAGACAAGAACAGGAGTGCAAACAAGACCTTGGCAGCAAGCCCGGGAAACAGATCCGGAAATCGCTCCGTGCGCACCGGCAATGAATCGAGCAGATTAACTAAAAGACCCTCGGGGAAAAACAGGTCCAAATCCGGCAAGAATGCTACCAATGCCTCCAGGCTCAAAGCAAAGCTTGATATGGCAAAATTGGCCTTATCCAAGGAAAAACCCGGAACAGCCAAAAGATTGTTCCAAAATGTAATAGAGCATCCCAAGATCACTAAAGAACAAAAGGAAAACATCTTATATCATCTGGCTGATGCAAATTTTCAACTATACAGCGACAATCTCCAGGAAAACTATTCCACCCTGGTCAATTCACTGAAGCGTGCAATCAACTTTGATCCGGATTCTCCCCAAGTGCCGGAATCCATCCTGAGGCTCATGCTTCTGAACTTGCGAACCGGCAATATTCCGGAGGCAAAGGGATACTACGATTACCTTCTGGAGAATCACCCGGAAAGTGACGCAATCCCATCCGCGCATATGTACATGGGGAATCACTACTTGCAGGACTCCCAGTTCAACAAGGCCGCGGAGCAGTTCCAAAAAATCATTGAGAATCACCCCGAATATTCAGAGATAAAACAGGCTGCTCTCAACCTGCTCAAGACATTCAAGGAAATGGAGCTGTATGATAAAGGACGCAAAATTGCAGAATACATAAATAATAAATGGCCAAGAATACACCTTAAGAATCCTGAATTCTTGAAACTTGCCGGACTGGTTAATTTCAAGACCGGGAACTACAAAAAGGCAAAAGATCTATACTGGCAATACTACAACCTGAATCCCGAATCCCCGGAAGCTGATATCGTTTTGACCAGGATAGGAGACATTTACCTGCAAACAGGTAAAAAGGATGAAGCCAAAAAGATGTACCAGGACGTTGTATCCAGATATCCGGACCAGGACGGAGGTCTTGTTTCCAAGATGCGTCTGGCTGAAGAGGGTGTTCACGACGAACCCAATATAGGCAAGATGTTTTCGGTCTTCAACCGGCCCTTTAACTTGAAACCCCTTAAAGTCTACAAAGAGATAGTTCAAGAACATCCCAACAATAGTCTGGCTCCCTTGGCGCAACTAAAGATGGCCATGTGGTATCTCTGGAGGGACAAATCCCAAAAGGCACTGTCTAAAGTCATGGAATTTGAAAACAAGTTCCCGCAAAGCGAGCTAAAAGAAAGATCACGCGAGGTGGGTAAAAAGGCAATCCAGAACCTGGTTAAAAATGCCGTAAACGAAAAGGACTTTCAAAAAGCTGTCAAGTTGTGGCAAAATCACGACTACTTGCGCCAAGAGGAACAGGAAACCGATCCGGAACTTGAACTGGCAATCGCACTCTCCTATTGGAAAACCGGCAACCGGGAGCAGGCCATAAAAATGGCCTCGCCTTATATAAACCAGGAAGAAATTACCAAGGACTCTGAAAATGCCTTGGAACTTCTCCTGAATATTTACGTTAACAACCAATCCTGGGAAGATCTCCTCGCACTGTCAGAAGATATTCAAGCTGAGGAATTGACCCCCAAACTAAGATCCCAATATAAATACGCTTTAGCCCTGGCCAACGAAAATATGGGCAATCCGGAAAAAAGCAACGACCTCTGGAAAGAAGTGGCTACGAACAAGAACCTGTCAGACAAGCAATCCGGCTACGCATATTATTTTCTGGCCCAAAACGCCTTGAATGACAAAAAATGGGAAAAGGCTTATACTTATGCCCAACAAAGCCTTTCCACACTGCTGGATACAAGTCCTGAAAAAGACCGGGGAAAAATTTCGGACAACTACGACACACTGATCAATGTCACCAAAAACACCGGACGCATGATGGAGGCCCTGGAATGGGCGCAAAGATATGGGGATTTCCTCTCCAGGGATTCGGAAAACTGGCCAGAATACAGATACAAACTGGCGAACTTGTATCAAGAGGCGGGTGACCAGAAAAAATGGAAAGAAGTATTGAAAAAGCTAAAAGAAAACCATCCCCAGAGCTATTACGGTCAAATGGCTGATGCTGACCTCTCTTCATCCGACATTGCCCAACAAGCGAGTTCATTTTTGGATTGAAAACAATGTCTTGTCCAAAACAAGGGTTTGACTGCAAACAATTTGTATGATGAACTAAAAAAAATTAGGCTTGGAGGTAGTTATGGATAGAGAACCGATTGTAGCAGGGAAATTTTACCCCGGGACTCTGGAGGGTTGGAAAAAAGAAGTCGCACAATATCTAACCCTTGATAAGGACACCCCAACTCAAGAGTCCCTGCTGGCCATGTTGCCTCATGCAGGATACATATTTTCCGGAAGGGTTGCAGGAAAGACCCTTGCCCAAACAGAACTAGCAGATACAGTTCTCCTGTTGGGGCCGAATCACACTGGCCAAGGAAGCAGACTATCGGTCTGGCCGGACGGAAAGTGGCACTTACCCGGCACTCACATGGAAGTGGAATCCACACTGGCCCAGGAGATACTGACAACTGACAAATATTTCCAATCCGATTACTCCGGGCACATGTTTGAACATTCCCTGGAAGTAATCCTCCCGTTTTTATGGATGATAAACAACAATATCCAAGTCGTCCCCATCTGCGTTGCAGAGCCGGAACTATCCACTTTGCTCCGTGCGGGAGAAAACCTGGCCTCTATCTTGAAAAACTGGCCAAACCCGGTTTCCATCATAGTAAGTTCGGACATGAGCCACTTTATCACCTCGGAAGAGGCAAAAGCCAAGGACGATTTGGCCATACAGGCCATACAACAATTGGATCCGGAAAGCCTGTACTCCACGGTAAGACAAAACAATATCTCCATGTGCGGAGTATTCCCCATGACGCTCGGACTACAGATAGCCAATGAACTCGGTGCGAGCAAGGCAAAACTGGTGGAGTATGCAAATGCAGGCGATGTCACCGGAGACTATAATCAAGTAGTTGCCTATGCCGGAATGCTGATCCAATAGAACTTTCCATATTTTCCTTTGACCAGGAAATCAAAAAATTAGGAGTTTAAAGCGACGAAGTAGATGGGTAAGTTTACGTCCAAGCACTAACTACTATTTTGCCAAAACATCATGTATTCCTGATTACCTTTGGGCCCTTTTATATCACAGGGTACTACTCCGGAAAACAAAAGCCCCGGGAGGTTCCCCTCCACGAAATCATACACCTTTTGAACTGCTTCCTGTTGAAGATCAGATTGCCTGACCACCCCTTTTTCCGTCTGGCCCGCCTTTAATTCAAACTGCGGTTTAAGCAGCGCCAGGACAATCCCGCCCGGCTTCAAGAACTTATAGCTTGCAGGCAAGATCTTTTGCAGTGAAATAAACGAGCAGTCAAGCACCGCTATATCCACGGTTTCAGACAAGAGGCCCCAGGTAGCATGCCGCATGTTGGTACGCTCCAGGCTGATCACCCTTTGGTCTTGCCTCAAGTTCCAATGCAGTTGACCGTAACCCACATCAACTGCATAAACCCTTTTTGCCCCGAACTGCAGAAGGCAATCCGTAAATCCGCCGGTCGATGCCCCTACATCCAAGGCCACGGATTGATAAACATCTATTTGAAAGTGCTCCAAAGCGGTGAGTAATTTGTATCCCCCGCGGCTAACGAACCTGTCCTGCTTTTTTAAATAACATCTTGTATCAGCGGGATAAAAATGTCCGGGTTTTTGTATCTCCACTGCATGCCCATTGTCATAAAAATAAGCCTCTCCCGCCATTATCAATCTCTTGGCCTTTTCCCTGCTCTCTGCCAAACCCTGTTTTACCATCAATTCATCCGCCCTTAACTTCATCACCTTACCCAAGCTTGCAAAATTCATAAGTTGGTTTCATCGCATCCATCCCTTAAAAACCTCAGCTTTTCTCTTGTCATAATAAAAATTCTAAGGCAATATAAATTTCCAAAGAGCATTTGTTCAACTAGCGCAAATACCTGAACACAAGGGGATTTCAGAAAAAGCAACCCACAAACCGAAACGTTTGCTGATGAATGTGTACACCTTAAAGTCTACTCAAATACAGTTTACCCGGATCCAGAGTAAGCTGCAATCATATATTTTTACTTCAAAAATTCCATAAAATCTAACAAGGAGGGACACTATGCCGCTTACATCACCCAAGAAAATGTTTGAAGATGCCTATCAGGGAGGATACGCCATAGGTGCCTTTAATGTAAACAACATGGAGATTATCCAGGGCATAATCCAGGCTGCGGAAGAAGAACAAAGCCCACTGATCCTGCAGGTTTCAGCAGGGGCGCGCAGATACGCCGGACAAACCTATATAATAAAACTGGTGGAAGCAGCCCTGCAGGAATCCGATCTCCCCATTTGCCTTCACCTGGACCACGGACAGGATTTCGATATCTGCAAGGAAGTGATAGACGGTGGTTTCACCTCGGTAATGATAGACGGCTCACACATGTCCTTTGAAGAGAACATCAACCTCACCAAACAAGTCGTGGACTATGCACACGACAAGGGAGTGTGGGTAGAAGCTGAACTGGGCCAATTAGCCGGAGTAGAAGACGACGTAAGTTCTGAGAAGAGCATCTACACCGACCCGGACGAAGCAGTGGAATTTGTGGAGCGCAGCGGCTGTGATTCCCTGGCTGTAGCTATCGGCACAAGTCACGGGGCTTACAAATTCAAGGGTGATCCCAACATTGATCTGGAAAGACTGGAGACTATTTCCAGTCGGCTTCCCAATTTTCCCCTGGTATTGCACGGGGCCTCCAGCGTACCTAGCGAATTTGTTGAAATGGCCAACAAATACGGGGGACAAATTGAAGGTGCACAGGGAGTACCGGAAGAAAAACTGAGAAGGGCTGCTCAATCCGGGGTTTGCAAGATAAACATAGATACTGACATTCGACTGGGCATTACGGCAAACATTAGAAAACATTTCGCCGAGAACCCGAGTGAGTTCGATCCCAGAAAATATCTCAAGCCTGCAAGACAAGCAGTCAAGGATATGGTACAACGCAAAATCGACCATGTCTTGGGCAGTTCAAATGCTATATAGTGCTTGAACCTAAACTCACCCATCTACTTCGTCGCTGCCTTTGCTCCTTGTATATGGGCAAGTTTAGGTTCAATCACAGTTTTCGGTCAGACACTATATAGGACATATTCTACACTTTAAATAGTGAATTTCGCTACCTCGTAGTCGAGATTGTCCATGCTTGCCTGTGACCCAGGGCATGAGGATTCACATGGACAAGCCAAATATAAAATCTAGTGATACTGTATAAAGCAGCGTTTGAAGATTATTTCTCACTGCTGCGACCTTAAAGGGATTAACAATAATCAGGTTAGGAGGAAGGAACTATGGCTGTGCGCATAGGAATAAACGGATTCGGCAGGATAGGAAGATATATAACCCGACAACTCGCCGGGAACCCGGAATATACACTTGTGGGAGTCAACGCCAGGGCAGACAATGAAACACTTGCCCACTTGTTGAAATACGACTCCGTACACGGGATTTTCTCCGGACAGGTGGAAGCAAATGAAAAGGGATTGCTAGTTGAGGGCGAACAGATTTATGTAACCAACGCCTCTGGAGGAGAATGGAAATGGGGCGAACTGGGTGCGGATATAGTGCTGGAAACCACAGGCAAATTCAAGGACAGGGACAGTTGTGAAAAACATTTGCAATGCGGGGCCAAGAAGGTTTTGATAAGCGCACCTGGCAAGGGTTCGGACTTCACTGCAGTCATGGGGGTAAATGATAATCAATTGAGTGAGAAACACAATATCATCTCCAATGCCTCCTGTACAACGAATTGCATGGCTCCGGCGATCCAGGTTATCAACGACGAATTCGGAGTACTGCAGGGAAACATGTCCACGGTTCATTCCTACACCATGAGTCAGCGCATCCTGGACGGTTCCCACAAGGACTTGAGAAGGGCCAGGGCGGCAGCAATGTCCATCATACCCACTACTACCGGAGCAGCCAAGGCAGTGGAAGAGGTGATCCCGGACTTGAAAGGCAAATTAAGCGGCATGGCCATACGGGT
>CAJXKR010000196.1 GCA_913055815.1 uncultured Desulfohalobiaceae bacterium
ATTCTGAGTGAAGAGGAAAAAAAGACCACAGCCTATCACGAGGGCGGCCATGCCCTGGTGGCCAGATTGTTGCCCAAATCGGATCCTGTACACAAGGTTTCCATTATACCCAGGGGACAGGCTTTGGGTATAACCATGCAATTGCCTGTGGACGAGCAGCACAACTATTCCAAGGAATACCTGGAAAATATTTTGACTGTAATGCTGGGAGGCAGGGTAGCCGAAAAGCTGTTTTTGAACCAATTAACCACCGGTGCCAGCAACGATCTGGAAAGAGCCACCAAAATGTCCAGGAAAATGGTGTGTGAATGGGGTATGAGTGAAACCTTCGGTTCCATAGCCTTGAGCGACAACGGGGACGAGGTGTTTTTGGGCCGGGAACTGGTACAACACAAGCAGTACAGTGAAGAGACCGCGCGTTTAATAGATTCCGAAGTCAGGAAACTGATGCAGGACGCTTATAGCAAGGCCCAGGAACTCTTACAAGGTAATGAGGAAATAATGCACAGGGTGGCCAATGCATTGTTGGAACGAGAAACTGTTACAGGTGATGAACTGACAAAACTCATGAATGGTGAGGAATTGCCTCCTCTGGATGCCAAAATAGGGCAAGCCGGATCCCAGTCGGGTGAAAATGCTGAAAATAGTGATCAGGGCGGGTTCGACATCCAGGATGAGCAAGAGACTGCAACCACCTCGGCTGAAAATGCCGATTCTTCTGAATTTACCCTGGAAGAAGGGGATGATAAATAATATTATATCTAGTGCTTGGACGAAAACTAACCCATCTACATCGTCGCTGCAATATTTTGAAATCCTCATGTATTAATATATACACTGCGGTTTCAAAATCTTTTTGCTCCTTGTATCTGGGCAAGTTTACGTCCAATCACGGTTTTCGTACATGCACTATTTAGCAGATTTGGGGGAGGAGAATGCAAAGCGAAAAATCCTGGAAAATATTGGGTGGTAGGGTTGTACAACCTTCTCCTTTTTTGGTAATGGGTGTATTGAACATTACCCCGAATTCCTTTTATGACGGTGGAATATACGATTCCGAATCTACAGCTACCCAGCAGGCCAGGACCCTGTTTGATCAGGGTGCTGACATTGTGGATATGGGAGGGGAATCTACCAGGCCGTTCTCGGAACGGGTCAGCTTGGAGGAGGAAAGAAGCAGGGTACTGCCGGTGCTTGAGAATATCAGGCAGGAATTGTTTGATCCCTTGATTTCCGTGGATACATACAAGGCGGATATGGCAAAAGAGGCCCTGGAGGCGGGGGCTTCAGTGATCAACGATGTTTCCGCGTGTAGCTTTGATCCCGCACTCCGGGATATAATAGCGGATTACAAACCGGGTTATATCCTGATGCATTCCAAGGGCCGTCCTGAAGACATGCAGAAAGATCCTTGTTACGATGATGTAATAGGGGAAATCAAGGGGTTTTTTGAACAGAAGTTAAAGGATTTGACCGCCGCGGGATTGCCAGAGGATAATATTGTCCTGGACCCGGGTATTGGCTTTGGGAAGACCTTGGAACACAATTTGACTATAATGAAAAACGTGCGGGAATTCTTGTCCCTGGGAAGACCGCTTTTCGCCGGACTGTCCAATAAATCCGTGTGGCAGAAGCTATTGGGGCTCGACCCGGAAGAACGGGGGAATGTTACCCAGGTGGCAACAGCACTTATGGCTGAAAAAGGGGTTAGTATGCACAGGGTGCATGAAGTTGATTTGACTGTACAGACACTGGAAGTTGTGAAACAGATTACAGAAGACAGAAGACAGATGACAGAAGACGGTAGTCAGCAATCAGGGCGACCGTAAATTCCCTTGATTTCTTTAACCAGGAACAAGGAACGAAGAGACAGTGAACGGTTACTATAACGGAGGTAATCCATGCCTGAGAATATATTCGGAACAGACGGCCTCAGAGGACAGGTCAATGAATACCCTATGCAGCCGGAATTGGTTTTGCGATTAGGGCTGGCTGCTGGAAAATATTTTACCAACGGGAACATGAATCCCAGGGTGGTAATAGGAAAAGATACCAGGTTGTCCGGGTATGTATTTGAAACTGCCCTGACCTCCGGACTTTGCGCCGCAGGGATGAACGTGTACCAGGTAGGGCCGATGCCCACGCCTGCGATTTCCTTTTTGACCAAGAATATGCGGGCGGATCTGGGCGTGGTTATTTCTGCATCCCACAACCCGTTTATGGACAATGGGATCAAGTTTTTCGACAGTAACGGGTTCAAATTAACTGACAGTGTTGAACAGGAAATATCCAAAATGGTTACTTCTCCGGATACTACCTGGAATTCCCCAGCCCCGGAGGAAATAGGAAGGGCCTACAAGATTCAGGATGGTCCGGGGAGGTATGTTGTTTCCCTGAAAAACAGCGTTCCACCGGAGTTGGACCTGGAAGGCATGACCATTGTCCTGGATTGTGCCCACGGAGCCGCCTACAGGGTCGCCCCCCTAGTATTCCAGGAACTGGGGGCTAAAGTGATTCCCTTGGGTGCAGAACCCAACGGTACTAACATAAATCAAGATTGCGGATCCTTGCATCCGGAACAGGTAAGGGAAAAGGTACTGGAAACTAATGCGGATCTGGGTATAGCTTTGGATGGTGACGCCGACAGGGTCATACTTGTGGATGAAAAGGGTTCGATACTTGACGGGGATCAGGTTATGGCCATATTTGCCCAGGATTATATGGACAAGGATCAGTTGCCGGATAGAAAGCTGGTGGCCACGGTAATGAGCAATATGGCCCTGGAAGTATTTATGCGTGAACGCAAAGGTGAATTGATCAGAACCCCGGTAGGGGACAGGAACGTGGCAGAGGCAATGCGTCAAAACGGCACTGTCCTGGGTGGAGAACAATCCGGCCATATTATATTCCTGAACTATAGTACCACTGGAGACGGGATATTGGCATCGCTGCAGCTCTTGAAAGTAATGCGGGAAAAACAGCGCCGTGCATCCGATTTGGCTGGCATGCTGGAGTTGTTCCCGCAAAAGATGGTCAATGTAAGGGTGAAAAGCAAGATCCCCTTTGAGCAAAGCCCGCATTTGCAAGATTCCGTCCAGAAAGCTGAACAGGAACTTGGAGACAACGGCAGGGTTTTGTTGAGGTATTCCGGGACCGAACCAGTGGCACGGGTTATGGTGGAAGGAGAGAATGTGCAAAAAGTGGAAAAATTAGTGGGTGAATTGTCCGGTGTTGTTGAGGAGTGTATGTGTTGAAACGGTTGCATCTAACCCCAATAAATGGATAACAGGAGCTTTTGTCTTGAATAAAAAGATAGGGATCCTATTTGTTGCTATACTGATCTTGTTATTGGGTTTCGGATACGCCGGAGCCTTTTTTCCGAATGTCAATAAAGTTTCAGAAAAAATCGAGAAAAGGTATGGTTCGATAGATTCCTTAATGGCGGAAATATCCTTTTCAGGAAATTCCACTTCTCGTATCCATGTCTGGAGGCAAAGCGGCAAGTGGCGTCAGGAATGGATAAGTAAAAATGGTAATTCTTCGGAGATAGTTCAGGCAGCAATTGGCGATGGTAGAAAATTGTTGGCAACCTTTCCCGAGAAGTCCAGCTTTCCCTTGTCGGTTTTTCATTTCTGGTATCCCGGGGATGCCTATAAATTTTGGCAACTGTTGGGTATTAATTCAGAAATTATGAGTTATCAATTTCTGGAAAAAACTCCCTGCTTGGTAGTTGGGGCGGAATACCAAGATCTTAATAGTCCGCAACTCTGGCTTCACAAGGATAAGTACTTTCCCCTGCTCGTGATTAACTGGAAAAAGATAAAATGGAATTGGCAGGAATATGCTGAGCTAGGCAATTATTATCTTCCACACAAGGTCGAAATCGCTTTTCCCGAGGGTAAAGAGATTGAAATGGATATTAAATGGAAGGGAATAAATACAAAAATTCCCAAACACCTGTTTGATCCATCCCATTTTCGGGAAAAGTTTTCCAGGGCCGTCTCTAGCATGTATAAATCCGAATACGAGAAACTTGATTATTTGGATTCGGAAATGCCCATGGCATTTAAATAGTGATTGAAAAATTTAAAACCTTTAACAAGAAACAAAACCATGAACCAGGGACAATTTAACATATATGCACTGGAATGTGGCCCTTTTAACTCCTCCATACTCTACACTGACTTACGCAGTGCCGGATTATTTCGCAGGCCAAGAGTGGTGTCCCTGCCACAGGATATGCGTTCCCCTGGGTAACTCCTGGCGTCCGGGCATATTATTAACTCCCTGTGAAAAACAGGATTCCAACTACTCTATCAAGCCTTTTTTCTGGCCTATTGAAGAGACTCCGTTATTAAGTCCCGGGTACCTGGAATTGATCTTTGACCTGGGTAAGAGACAACTCAAAAAACCGGGAGAAATCCTGGCTTCAATCCTTCCTGCTGGCCTTCGCAGCCTCAATCTTACCCTGAATATACAACACCCCGAATTTCCCAAGCCGATTAAGTTCAAGCAGCTTTTCAGGCTTGAAAATGATCGTTTTCAACTGCTGCTGGACCTTTGGAAAAAAAGTCAGATTCATTTTGTTCAAAACAGCAGCGAGAAAGAACAATATATCTGTATTGCCCAGAATCCTCCCTGGAATCTGCGTCCCCGTGCCCACAAGCAGTTGGAACTCATGAACTATTTGTGGAAGAGCGGCACAACCAGGAAAAACATGATACTAAAGGAATTTGGAAGCCATTGTTCCCAGATTTTGAATTCCTTGGAACAAAAAGGCCTGATTGTTACGAGAAACGAGTTTTATTCCCGGGAAAGTGCTGAAGTAGATAACAAGCAGGAATCGCTGCAGGATTTCGAATTGAGCAGTGAGCAGGAAGAGGTGTATAATTCTCTGCTCAAGGATCTGGAAGCCTTTTCCGGGAAAGTGGGGCTCCTGCACGGAGTTACCGGAAGTGGAAAGACCCTGGTATATTTTCTTTTGGCCAGGCAGTGCATTGCCATGGGGGGCTCAGTCCTGATCCTGGTCCCGGAAGTGGCCTTGGCCCTGCAATTGTGGAAGCAGGCCAAGAAATACCTGGGTGATTACTCGTGTATACTCTATCACGGGTACCAGAGCAGAAGGCAAAGAGAGGACAATTTTCAGGATGTGGCCGGGCAGCAAAATCCATGTATAGTGATCGGTACCAGGTCGGCAGTATTTTTGCCCAGGACCGACTGGGGTTTGATAGTGGTGGACGAGGAGCACGACTCCTCGTTTAAACAGGAGGAGCGTTTTCAGTACCAGGCTAAGGAAGTGGCCTTTTTCCTGGCGAAGCAATACAACGGGATGCTACTCATGGGTTCTGCCACACCTGACATCAAGACTTTTTATTCAGCAGTGAACCGTTTTTTTCCGCTCTTGCGCTTGAATAGCAGAGTGGGGGAAAGCTGCTTGCCCCAGGTGGATTTGGTAAATTTGCATAAGGAACCTCAAGTGGAAGGCAGTTTCAGCACCAGGGTCAGGGATGAGATGCTGAATTGCCTGTCCAGGGGGGAGCAAGCGATTGTACTTCTCAACAGGCGCGGTTATTCCCCTCTGGTTTATTGTACGGATTGCGGGAATGTGATAAACTGCAACTACTGCCAGGTGGGGATGACCTATCACAAGAATCTGGGCAGAGTGGTGTGTCATTACTGCGGCATGACAAGGAACTTTCCACTGCCATGTCCGGAGTGCGGCTCGCATCAGTTTGTTCCCATAAGCGAGGGAACGGAGCAGGTGGAGGAGTTCTTGTCCTCGTATTTGGATCCCCAAACCGGGATATTGAGATTGGACAGGGATAATACCAAAAGACAGGGTAGTATGGAGGAGATACTGGATAGTTTCAGTGAAGGCAATGCCAGTGTGATGGTAGGGACCCAGATGTGCAGTAAGGGACATCATTTTCCGAATGTTACATTGGTAGTAGTCCTGGACGGGGACGTTGGATTGAATTTGCCGGATTACAGGGCCACTGAAAAGACCTTCCAGCTCTTGACCCAGGTTTCCGGACGCGCAGGAAGAGGTGACAAGCCGGGCAAAGTACTTATCCAGACCTATAATCCCAATCACTATTGTTGGCACTATATTGTGAACAATGACTACGAGGGTTTTTTCAACCAGGAAATACAGGTCAGGGAGAAGTACAAATATCC
>CAJXKR010000197.1 GCA_913055815.1 uncultured Desulfohalobiaceae bacterium
CCGATGTTCGGGACTTCCGGATGCACCGACACAAAGACCATGGAAATCCAGTCCGGGATAGAAGCCGCACTGTCAATTCATACTTCCATGCTGACAGGTGCCAACTTTGTGCACGACAACGGGTATACTGAATCCGGTAAGACCGGGGACATATTCCAGACAGTAATGGACGACGAAATAATCAGTATGTCCAGGGTGATAGAACAGGGTATAGAAATAAGTGATGAATCCCTAGCAACGGATGTTATAAACAACGTGGGCCCGGGTGGACATTATCTGTACGAAGATCACACCATGAAGTGGTTCAGGAAGCACTGGCGGCCATCACTGATGGATCGACAGAGCTACGAGGACTGGGTGAGCTCCGGTTCCATGACAATGAGGGAGCGGATAATAAACAAGACCCAGGACATAATACAAAACTACGAAGGTCCCATCTCCAAAGTACCCGAAGATGTGAAGAAGGATATCAACAATGTGATCGAGGGAGCAGAAGAAAGGGTACACAGAGAAGGCCCATAAAGATGCAATAATTATTACTAGGATCATCGATGGTTCCAGAACCATCGATGATCCGGACTTAATAATTATTGCATCTTTAACATGAAAAAGTTTTAGAGTTTTAAGGTGTTAAGCTATTCTCGCTACTTCGTAGTCGAGATTGCTCATGCTTCGTTGTGCCCGCTAGGGCATGGGAGTTGGCATCGAATCTGCTCTAAAACAGAGCAGATCAACAAAGCAAAAGTCATCGACTTTGCGCATGATCTACTGCAAATCTATATGAGCATTAGAACCAATCTATCTGAAGAACAGATAATTCAATTTTCCTTTCTCTCGGAAGGACAAAAGATCCGGATCTACAGCGAAACCCTGGAAGTATTGCAATATACCGGTGTAGACGTACACCACCCTCACGCCAGATATCTGTTGTCTGAAAACGGCTGTCCCAGAAAAGGGGAGCGCATATACATACCATCGCAATTAGTTAAATGGGCATTGTCACGAGTACCTCCCATAACCACCATACACAGTTGGGACGGCAGCAACAGACTGAGGATAGAAAACGGCAGGACCTATTTCGGCCCAGGCCCCACCTGCCCAAATTTCATAGATCCCAAAACCGGTGAAAAAAGAAAATACAAAAGGGAAGATGCTTCCACAGTAGCCAGGGTTTGCGACGCACTTCCTGAAATAGGTTTCACTATGTCCCTGGGGTCTATTAACGATGTTACAGATGGCTTGGAAGAGATATACGAATTCGCGGACATGATACAAAACACCACAAAACCGGTAACAGCGTGGTGCTTCACCAAAGAACACTGCAGAGACATACACAATATAGCAGCCGCAATTGCCGGAGGTGAAGAAAAATTCAAGCACAGGCCCAACTACATCTTTTACAACGAACCTATTTCCCCCCTCACCTGCGATTTCAATGCATTGGACAAGCTCATATACTGTGCGGAAAATCAAATACCCCAAATTTTTGCTCCCGCCAACACCGGGGGAGCAACTGTCCCTGCCACACATGCCAGCCACTTGGTAATCACTTTGGCTGAATCCTTGACTGGAGCGGTTCTTAGCCAACTGGTCAAACCTGGCAGTTGCATTATAATAGGGGGAACTCAATCCATCCTGGATATGCGCAGAATGACCTTTTCCTACGGGGCACCGGAATTAAACATACTGGGAGCCGGATTGTCCGAAATATCAGAATATTTGGGACTGCCCGTTTTTTCAGCTGCCGGGTGCAGCGATTCCAAAGTATTGGATCCCCAAGCGGCTATAGAGGCGAATATGTCCATAAACTCCGCTATGCTGAGCGGAGCTAACCTGGTACACGATGTGGGGTTTTTAAACTCCGGAATGACTGGTTCTCTTCCCCTACTGGTCATGGCCAACGAAATAATCTCCATGAGCAGGTACATTACACAAGGTATATCTATTACAGAAGAAACCTTGGCAGAGGAAGTGATAAACGAAATAGGACCCGGAGGGAATTACAAGAACCATGAACATACCAAAAAAATGTCCCAGACCTTCTGGCAATCGAAATTGCTGAAAGGAAACCCGGAAGAGCTGGAATCTTCAAGATCAAAATCCTTGAAGGAACGTGTTTCTGATCAAACAAGATCCATAATAGATAAGCACCCGGGACCCAGAGACAAGATTTCCAACGTTGTGCGGGAACAAATAAACAGCATACTGGATGCCGCTGAAAAAAAGAGAAAAAACAATTCCCCGTGACCTGACAGATCGAAAACAACCTAAAACACTTTCCCAATATCTCCACCAAGCCTTCTAATAAGCCTTTATAAAGCACCAGGTTTGTTCTCAAGCCAAGCTAGTGTATTCGGCTATATATGATCAGGTAGTTATTATCCGGGTTTTAATCCTGAAAGAATAATATTGTAGAAACATAGGAGTAATTTCATGAAAAAAAGTAAAAGCGAAGCATACAACACGGATCTAGACACCGGGGTCACCGATTTCGTGCTGGGTATCGATACAGGCGGAACATATACAGACGGGGTACTATTGGATTATGGGAGCAGAAAAGTATTGAGCTCAGCCAAGACCTTGACTACTTACGACAACTTGAGCCAATGTGTTATTAAGGTAGTTGAAGAGTTAAATATACAAGATCCCTCCAGGATCAAACTAGTAGGTATCTCCAGTACCCTGGCCACCAATTCCATAGCAGAAGGCAAAGCCAGGGAAGTAGGCTTGATCTTGATCGGATACGACGAGGAACTCATAAAGAACTACGGCCTGGATGCAAAATTCTCCACTAAAAACTTTGCCTTCTTCAGGGGTGGACACGATTCCCAGGGAGTGCAACAGGCGGAACTGCAAGAAGAAGAAATACAAAAATGGGTGCAAGAGAACAAGGACAAATTCGAAGCCCTGGCCATATCCAGTTATTTCAGCCCATTGAACCCGGAACACGAAGAAAGGACTTTGCGGGCAATCCTGGAAATCGACAAGAATATTCCGGTGGTTTTGGGACATCAGCTCTCCACCAAGCTGGATTCTATCAAACGCGCATCCACGGCTTCCTTGAACGCCTCTCTGGTAGCTGTCATGTACGAGTTCATGGAAGCAGTAAAAAAATCCTTGAAAAACTTGGGCATAAATGCTCCATTAATGATTGTAAAGGGAGACGGTTCACTTATGCCCTATACCGAAGCCGCCCACAAACCTGTAGAGACTGTTTTATCAGGTCCAGCTGCCAGCTCTATAGGCGGAAGGTTCCTCTCTGGAGAAAACAGTGCATTGGTAGTGGATATTGGCGGAACCACCACGGATATGGCCCTGATTCAGGACGGACAGGTGAATGTAACGGATGAAGGTGCCAGGGTGGGGGATATAGAAACCGCGGTAAAGGCGGCGCATATCAGGACTGCATGTGTGGGCTGCGACAGCAGGATAACATATGTAAAAAACAAGGAATTGCAGATAGGTCCGGACAGGGTCATACCATTGTCCAGGCTTGCCTACCTGTATCCGGAAGTGGAAAAGGAAATAGTCAATCTTTTCAAGAACGCAAGCAGCAGTCCGGATTTTTCCGACCTGGAATACTGGTGCTTGTCCAAACCTGTGGATCCGGAAGATTTGGAACAAGAATCCCACCGCCTGAAACAATTGATCCAGCTTTTGCAAAAACAGCCCTGCAGTGTTCACAGTATCCTGAAGGAAACAGGTGCAAACCACCAGGCCCATCTACATGCCGAGACCCTGTTTAGAAAAGGAATTCTGGAAGTTGCCACCCTGACTCCCTCGGACATATTGCATACAACCGGACAAATGAACCTGTGGAGCAAGGAGTCGGCACAAAAGGCTATCGAATATGCTGGCAGGATAGTGTCAAAGGACCTGGCGGAAATAACAGAAGAGGTACTGGACAAGATGACCTCGCACATAATCGAAGAAGCGATAATCTTCCTCGCCCGGCAATCCGACAAACACGGCCTTCCGGAAACAATAGAAAGCAAATGGTCACGCTGGTTATTGCAGGAAGCGATAAATGGCGACGATCCACACTTGTCAGTCAATATTTCCAGCCGATTCCCATTGATCGGAATAGGTGCACCGGCACACATTTTCGTAAAAAAGGCGGCAGAGGTGATGCGTTCCAGATTCATACTCCCGGACCATCCCCATGTCGCCAACGCAGTCGGTGCGGTGGCCGGGTCGGTAATTATAGACAGGGAGGCAATAGTATACGTACAGGAAAGCGGGGAGACCAGATCCTATATGGTCAGGGTGGAGGACAATACCACCTCGTTTATGGAATCCGACGATGCCATGGTGTATGCGGAAAAGATGGCAGTTCAATCCGCCAGGGAAGGGGCAAACAGGGCAGGTACTGTACAGCCGCAAATCTTTGTGGACAAGAAGAACGAGGCTGGCCTGAAAAGGGTACAGGCAAGGGCAGTAGGCAATCCCAAGCTCTCGGAGGAATTGGGATAAAAATGTAAACCTACATAGGGTTCACGGCTCACAGTTGCGGGTTGAAAAGGTGAACCCGTGAACGGATACCAAAAATAAAACGGAGGAATTATGAACAATGGATACATAGAACGGATGCTTTCCGCTGTAGGAGGTAACAGACCCGGAGTGGTAGCGGAGATAACAGAAGCGATCTACAATGCGGGCTGCAACATTGAAAATTCCAACATGACCCTGCTTGGTAACCATTTTGCCTTGATGATCCATCTCAAGATTAACAACGAACCCATCTTAACAGATTTAACAGATAGATGTGATAAGCTCCAGCAGGACAAGGACCTGAACATATACTTGTTCCCATTGGAATCAGAGGAACTCGCCACTTCACCGGAAGACATTGTCAAAACCAAATACGAGATAAGCGTGGGAGGTGTAGACAGGGAAGGCATAGTATTCCGCACCTCCAGGCTTTTGGCTTCGCTCAACATAAATATACTGGAGCTAACCACCAACGTGGACAGGTCCAAATACTACAACGAACCCTACTTCAACATGCGGATGATAGTAGAAGTCCCCAAGGAAGTGGAAGGGGAAAAACTGCGCAACGACCTTAGCAAACTGGCACACGATCTCCAGGAAACCATCTCCCTTACCAGGTGCACTTATTAAAACCAAGTCAAGGGGGAATATATCTTAAAGGTTTTTGCATTGCTAACTAGTGATTGGACGTAAACTCACCCACCTACTTCGTCGGTGCAAAATTTTGAAATCCTTATGTATTAATATACACTGCGGTTTCAAATTTTTTGCTTCTCGTATCTGGGCAAGTTTACGTCCAATCACGGTTTTCGGTCAGGCACTAACTACTATAATTCAAATTCCCAAGATCTAGTTTCTAGCTCTCTAGTCTCTAGTTCCTGGAAAGAGGTAATCCGAAATGCCCATACTCAATGTACAGCCCATACAAGAAAAACTGGAGTTCTCCCAGGGAGAAACTATAAGGGATATCTTATTTAGAAACGGTATCTATATAGAAAGTCCCTGCAACGGACACGGCATCTGTGGCCGCTGCGGTGTTTGGGTTCAAGACCCGGGGGAAATAGAAGAGACTCCCCACGAAAACATAACTCCGGAACAGGCAAGCAAAGGACTAAGGTTAGCTTGTATAGCTACTCCGGAAAAGGATTTGACTATCACCCTCCCCCGGGACTTTACCAGGGACGCCCAGAAAATGCGTGATTCACAGAGGATCCTGGAAGGAGAAAAGATCTCCTGGTCCAGAATAGTAAGTGCAGTCAGGGTATTTGAAGCCAAGGAAAAATTCTGGATCAAGTACGACGATCTGGACAAGCCGGAAGAACTACCCAACTGGCAAAGCGACTACACTCCCAAGGGATTGGCAATAGATATAGGCACAACTACTCTGGTTGTGGTGGTGATCTCTCTGTTGACAGGAGAGGAACTGGCTTCAGCCTCAAGCCTGAATCCACAGATCAAATACGGTCACGATGTTATGACCAGGATAAACCATGGTTCTACCGAAGAAGGCCTGATACAACTCCGGGACACGGTAAGGGACGGGTTGAACAACCTGCTGGACAGGATATGCAAAAGCTCCCAAACAAGCCCGGAAGAGATACTGGACGTAGTAACCGGGGGAAATACCACCATGCTTCAGCTCCTGGCCGGAATAAATCCGGAACCATTGGGCAAGGTCCCCTT
>CAJXKR010000198.1 GCA_913055815.1 uncultured Desulfohalobiaceae bacterium
GCCACAACGAATGATGGGCAATCTCGTCAACGAATACTTTCGTTGCGAGAAAAGTCTTATTCTACACCTTAAAACCTAACACCTTAACACCTTAACACCTTAAAACCTAACACCTTAACACCTTAACACTTAAAACTTTTTCATATTAAATTTATCAAGAAAAATACAACCGTGTCCACCCAAAAATTGCCTGGTACTAAAAATTGCTCCAGCAATAATCCAGATGGTTTTGATCGTACTTTTTGCTGACTAGACTTATAACCACAGCCAGGACAAGGGAAATCGGCAGGGCCACCACATTGGGATCGACCCACTGCAACAGCCATAGCCAGCTCCCTTTTGCCATCCCTGCGGTCAAGGTGGTTTTACCGAAAACGGCCTTGCAAATCCCCAGTGCCTCAGCCTCTTTCTTGTGTACGAAAACCAGCCAGAACATGGAAACCACAAATCCGCCGGTCAGGGAGGCAATGGCAGCCGCCTTGGTAATTCCCCTCCAGTAGAGTCCGAACAGATAGATCGGAAGGAAAGAGGCCGCGCACAATCCGAAGAAAAATGCGGTGGCCCGGGCGATAATCGAAGTGGGAAGGCACCATGCCCAGAGAAGGGTTGCCAGGATTGCCGCACACACACCTACCCTGGTCGTGGTTATGGAACCCTCCCTGGAAGCGCGCAGGCTTTGCTCACAAAAGTCCCTTCCCAGGGAAGTGCCACCGGTATGGTATTGAGAGGACAGTGTGGACATGGCTGCAGCAAACATGGCCAACAAGAACAGTGCCGAAAACCAGGAAGGCATGATCTTTTCTATATAAACCGGCATTATCTTGTCTATATTACCATTGGCCATCTGGATGGATATCTTGTCAAACATCTGATGGAAAACCGCGTTGGAAAGGGAACCCACAATATAGGCCACCCCTGTCATGAGAAGTATAAAGATCCCGCCGTAAAGTATGGCCCTGTTCAGTTCCCTGTCAGAGGACACGGTCATGAATCTTATGACAAGCTGCGGCTGCGCCAGGACTCCGATACCCACTCCGTAGACTATGGTGGTGTAAATAGTCAGCCACAGCGGGCTCCCGAATTTGGTACCCTGTGTCCAGCCCTCCATGCCTCCCTTTTGCAACTCTTGCGGCATCAGATGTGCCATGTCGGTGAGGGCCTGATGTGCCGGAATCACACCTCCGAGTAGTGAGTAGGTATGCAAAAGGAGTATGACCATCATCAAGGCCATAATAAACCCCTGGAAAGCATCGGTATACATCACGGCCTTTAATCCTCCGGTAATCACGTAGACCGCCAGGATCAAGGTCACCACCACCAGGGTGAGATTATAGGGTATATGCAGGGAAACCTCGATCATTCTGGAAATACCGATAAGCACGGCAGCCGAATAAAAAGGGATGAATACAAAAATTATCATTCCGGAAAAACCCTGGATAAAACGGGATTCGTATCTCCTTCCCAAGAGTTCAGGGAAGGTCAGGCTGTTCAAAGCCAGTCCCATACGCCTGGTGCGTTTGCCAAAGAATATCATTGCCAGGAAGACCCCCACGAAAATATTGGCAAAAGTGAGCCAAAGCAGGGGGAACCCGAACATTCCCGCGGCACCGGCAAATCCGATAATCGCTGAGGTGGATATAAAAGTGGCACCGTAGGAAAAAGCCATTACCAGGGGATTCATTTCCCGGCCGGCGAGCAAGTAGTCAGGGGCCTTTTTAGTCTCCTTCCATCCCTTGTAACCCAAATAAAATATCACGCCCAAGTAAACGACAATAGTGATCATTTTTCCCAGCATTTGCCACTTCCTTTTTGTTGAGGCACCTGCAAAAAGTTGTTTTGCAGGTGGTTTTATAGTGTTACAGTGTTAAAGTTTTATGTAAAATCAAAGAGTTATAATTAGCAAGTTTCAAAATCTAATAGCTGAAACTAATTTTTGCATAGGAATTATCAGTACGGTCACCATACCAGGATAATATAACAGGACATTTATTGGCAGTTAAAGGCAGGTATGTCAATCGGTCACGGCTTTTTTTGTTCTAGAATTCAATTAGCTGTTTGTATTTGCAGCAATTCTAATTTTAAAAAATATTCATTTGCTCTGAATGCTTATCCAGCCCTCAAGAGGGCTGAATAATCAAGTCGCACAGTAGGCAACCCGGCTGCGGCTTAAATCTCGACTACGAAGTAGCGAGGGCAATCTCGTCTACGGAGTAGCGAGGGCAATCTCGACTACGAAGTAGCGAGGGCAATCTCGACTACGAAGTAGCGAGAAATTTGATCCAAGCTAAGCTGGATGTTGTAATCAATAACAGAAAACTGTCGTTATAGTGTTAGAATAGCTTTTGCGTTTATATAACTAATTTCTTCAACATCGAACCTCGAACATAGAACAAAAAGGCGGGGAAAAGTATCCCGGCAGCCCCATCCGAAGGCGAGCTGCCGGGAAGAGAGGATCTATTGAGCAAAACCCTTGTCTATCAAGTTTTTCTGGATTTCATTCAAGATCTCCGGGTCGTCAATAGTTGCGGGTATGCTATATTCCCTGTTGTCTGCGATCTTCTGCATGGTGCCCCTGAGCACCTTGCCAGAACGGGTCTTGGGCAGCCTCTGCACCACGGTGGCACTCTTGAATGCTGCGACAGGCCCTATCTGATCCCGGACCAATTTCACACATTCCTGTTCTATCTCGGAATAATCCCTGTCAACTCCTGCACTCACCACAACAAAACCAATAGGTACCTGGCCCTTGAGCTCGTCTTCCACACCTACCACTGCACATTCCGCCACATCCGGATGCTCGGCCAGCACTTCCTCAATAGCTCCTGTGGAGAGCCTGTGCCCAGCCACATTGATTATGTCGTCAGTTCTGCCCATGACGAAAACGTATCCGTCCTCGTCTATATATCCTGCGTCAGCAGTATTGTAATACCCGGGAAAGGTGGAGAGGTACTTGTCCACGAACCCTTGATCGTTTCCCCAGAGGGTCATGAGCGACCCGGGTGGCAGGGGTAGCTTGACTGCCAGTGTCCCGATCTCTCCCGGAGGCAAAGGTTCGCCTTGCGTATCCAGGGTGTGCAGGTTCCAACCCGGAACCGGCTTGGTAGGAGATCCGGGTTTTACCGGGAACTGTTCTATACCCACGCAATTTGCCGCGATTGCCCAGGCGGTTTCAGTCTGCCACCAGTGATCTATCACCGGCACTTGCAGGTGCTGTTCCGCCCAGCCCAGAGTGTCCGGGTCGGTCCTCTCGCCTGCCAGGAAGAGATATTCAAAATTGGAGATGTCGTATTGCTTGACGTACATGCACTGCGGGTCCTGCTGCTTGATAGCCCTGAATGCCGTGGGAGCGGTAAAGAAGGTCTTTACACCGTGCTGGGAGATGACTCTCCAGAACGCTCCGGCATTGGGAGTGCCCACAGGCTTGCCCTCGTACATCACAGTGGTGCTCCCCTTGAACAGAGGTGCGTAAATGATATAGGAATGCCCCACAACCCAACCTATATCCGAGGCAGTCCAAAAGACATCCCCGGGATCAATATTGTAGACTGCCTTCATGGACCACTTCAGGGCCACCATATGTCCGCCGTTGTCGCGCACCACTCCTTTGGGTTGCCCGGTAGTCCCGGAGGTGTAAAGTATGTAGAGCGGATCCTCGGACTTGACCCTCACACAATCCCTGTCCCGGGCCTTTTGCATGCATTCGTCCCAATCCAGGTCCCTGTCCCCTGACAATGGTGCATTTACCATGGGACGCTGATACACAATGCATTTTTCCGGCTTGGACTTTGCCAGCTCCACAGCCTTGTCCAAAAGCGGCTTGTACTCGATCACCCGACTGCCTTCAATCCCGCAGGATGCAGAGACAATCACCCTGGGCTTGGCATCGTTTATCCGGGTCGCCAGCTCATTGGCTGCAAAACCTCCAAAAACAACCGAATGCACTGCACCCAGCCTGGCACAAGCAAGCATTGCTATAGCGGCTTCCGGTATCATGGGCATATAGATAATAACCCGATCACCTTTTTCCACGCCTTGATCCGCCAACACTCCGGCGAAACGGGCCACTTTATCCCGGAGTTCCCTGTAGGTGTAATAAGTGATGCTATCAGTAACAGGGCTGTCGTGGATAAGGGCGGTCTGCTCCGCCCTGCCGCTTTCCACGTGAAGGTCCAGGGCATTGTAGCAGGTGTTCAGTTCACCTCCCTTGAACCAGCAATAGAACGGCTTGTTTGAATCATCCAGCACTTGGTCCCATTTTTTGTACCAATGGCAATCCTCTGCCACCTCCCCCCAGAATCCTTCGGGATCGCGGAGGGACCTGTCGTATGTTTCCTGGTAATGATGTGTCATAGATCCACCTTTTTGAAATATTAAATTTTGACATGATAGAAGTTGTTGAGCTTATTTCCCATACTTCTTTGTCCAGCCCTCTCAAGAGGGCTGGATGGGAGTTAATGTAAAAATGTTTACGAACTGCTTATCCAGGGCTTTCCAACAGGCAAGTGCAGCTTGGTGTCCTCAAAAATGACATGGGCCATGGTGTACCATGCAATCAGTGCCGTAACGATCAGATCCCAGGCAGCCAAGGTCCTGAATGCCCCAATTCCGGAAAACTCAAAGATGGTGAGTCCGATAAATCCCAGAAGAAGAGTCAAAAACAGCAGGGCCAAAGCAGTGTGTAGCCGCATTGCCCCGATAAACATTATAAAGGTGTAAAAGCTCCACATAGCCAGGAAAAATCCCAAGCCGTTGGCATTGAATTCAAGTACCGGGTAGGCTTCCACTAGGCCTTCGCTGGACCCGAAAATTACAAACAGGCAAAGAGCTATCCAGAATGCGCCGTAGGAAGTAAATGCGCTGAATCCGAAATTATTACCGGACTTTAGTTCCAGAAAACCGGCAACCAACTGCGCGGTTCCACCATAGACCAATCCGATCCAAAGCACGGGTGCTAGTCCCACCCAGCCCAGATTGTGACATTGCAAAATAAAAGTGGTCATCGCGAAACCACCCAAGCCTATCGCCGCAGGATTACACATCTTTGTTTCTGCCATAAATACTCCTTTATTTAAAAATTCCGGATCTAATGGGCCACCTACACTGGTATTAGCATAAGATGTACCAACATGGCTCTTGATTTTAACACCCCGATACATAGGAGTTTTGCCAACAAGACCTTTCCGGCCTTTTTGGTATTTGCTGCCGTAACTGGGACAGTTTTGTCCCAAGAAAACCCAAAACACCTTATAAACAATGTTTGTATCAAGGGACACTGTTGTCCCATTTTGCGGCAAATTTGCGGGAAAGCACTGAACCACCCTTTCCCTAGTGAGTACAGGTTGCATAATTGTCCTATATAATTTAAGATAGTTAAAATTTCTGTTTAAAATAGACACAGGTCTGGACACCCGGATCCGAAAGAAAGATTACAAAGGCTAAAGATGCGCTTATTTCAATCATTTTCCAACCTCAGGATAAGATACAAGCTCCTTTTGTCCTACACACTGGTATTTTTGATAGCCTTCACCCTGGCCAGTTCAATCATCTACTTCCTGGTACGCAACAATATCAAGTCCAGTATAGAGAACGAACTCCAAAACACTACATCCACCATATTAAGCATGGTTCGCTCCTCCGCCTCGGTGTCGATCAAGAACTATCTCAGGGGGGTGGCAGAAAAGAACAGGGACCTGGCAAATCGCTATTATCAAATGCACAAGCAGGGAAAAATCTCGGAAAAAGAGGCCAAGGAGAAAGTAAAAGACAACTTCCTTGCCCAATCCATTGGCAAAACCGGCTATCTGTATTGTATAGACAGCGATGGGGTGATCAAGGTACATCCCAAGGAAGGGGTCCTGGGTAAGGATTTGAGTTCCCACGAATTCATAAAAAAACAAAAAAGGCGCAAAACAGGATACCTGGAATACCAATGGAAAAACCCGGGTGATGAAAAACGCCGTCCCAAGGCTCTGTACATGACCTACTTCGCTCCCTGGGACTGGATCATTTCCGCCTCCTCCTACCGCAACGAATTCGAGGAACTGATCAACGTTGAAGATTTCAGGGAAAGCATTCTGTCAGTGCAGTTCGGAGAGACCGGTTATTCCTTTGTAATAAACGGCAACGGGGAATTCATAGTTCACCCTGCCCTGCAGGGAA
>CAJXKR010000199.1 GCA_913055815.1 uncultured Desulfohalobiaceae bacterium
TTCAACCTCTTTATCTCTTATGGGCCGAGAGCATGACAACAGATTTAATACCTTTTTTTTCTCCTGTAAAGCCTAAACCTTCTTCAGTGGTGGATTTTATGTTCACATTTTCAGCTGCAAGGTCCAGCAAGTTTGTCAGATTGTTTTTTATTTGGTTTTTCCAGGGCGATAGTTTGGGAGTCTGGCAAATCAAGGTTATATCCACATGTTCGGGAAATACTGATTGCTTTTGGGCCATGGCCAACACTTCTGCCAGTAGAATGGAGCTGTTTATGTCTTGGTATTTGGGTTCAGTGTCAGGAAAATGTTCACCAATGTCACCTTGTCCCAGGCATCCCAAGAGGGCATCGATCAGGGCGTGCAACAGGACATCCCCGTCTGAATGGGCGACAACCTCGGGACCGTTCGTAATCGGAATCCCCCCTAGTTTCATTGGTTTTCCGGGACCGTACTTGTGCACGTCGTATCCCCATCCGTGGATATATTTCCTGGTGGCGTTTTCCTTCAAAAGATACAAATCCCCGGGGTTGGTTATTTTTTGGTTTTCTTCTTCGCCCGGAATCAAGTTGACCTCTTCTCCGAAATATTCGACCAAATAAGAATCGTCTGTACAATCCAGGTCAATTTCACGGGCTTGTCTATGTATCTCCTGAATAGTCTCTTTGTCAAAACCCTGCGGAGTCTGTATTGCAAATAATTTCTCTCTAGGCAAGGTTTTAATTCCCTGATCTCCCATTTGCTTTATGGTGTCGGCAACAGGTATTCCGGGTATGACAGATTTTATACCATTTTTTAGTTCATTTATGATATTGTTGAACAGTTTGGGGGTGGCAAACGGGCGGGCAGCATCGTGGATTATCACACCCTCGCATTCAGGAGGCAATTCCTGCAGGGCTTTGAATGCGGAGTCACGTCTGCTTTTACCTCCGCCCACAGTCTTTATGTTTATACCCAGGGGACCGGAATCGGTTATTTGTTGTAACTGATCCTTTCTGGACTCCAACTCTTCCTGCGGAAATACGAATATTATTCCACGTATTTCTGGGACATTGGCAATGTTTTTCGCAGTGTGCCAATAAAGGGGGACTCCTTTCCAGTCCAGGAACTGTTTTTTTTCCCGGATTTGTTGCAGACGGGTGCCTTTACCCGCTGCGAGCAAAATAGCCCAAGTATCCAATGTCAAACCTCCGTGAGAGCTAAAAGCAAAAATGAAGAGAGCTAAAAGCTGAAAGCTGAAAGCAAGAATAAAAAGATCTGAAAGCAAGAATAGGATAAATGGGAGTTGAAAGCAAGAATAAAGAAGGAGCTCAAAGCTTGAAGTTTAAAGCTCAAAGCAAGAAAAGAGTGCGGAAGCAGGTGTAGCTTACTAGAAAGTAAAGGTTAGAGAGGAAAATTTTTCTGCATTGACACCGGTTGAATTAATAGAACCAATCCAGGGGCAGGGGAGACAAATATTTAAAAAAAGGAGAAGCCGGAAATAAGCCGGGTTCTGTGCTTGGACCGTCATTCATCTGGGACAGGGATTTCTCCCTGCCTCTAGCGACCTACCCGAGAACCTCGGTCGGGCCAACCTCTAGCGTTCTCCTATTTGGTCTTGCTCCAAACGGGGTTTACCGAGCTTGTCGCGTCACCGCGACAACTGGTGGGCTCTTACCCCACCGTTGCACCCTTACCCTGCACCCACTTGTCTTTGAGTTAACGAATGTTCAACTCGGAACTTAAAGACAAGTGGGTGCAGGGCGGTATAGTTTCTGTGGCACTTTCCAGGGATCACTCCCTCTGGGGGTTACCCAGCGTTTTGCCCTGTGGAGCCCGGACTTTCCTCCGCCGGGGTTTGATGGAACCTGCCGGCGACGACGGTCTTTCCGACTTCTCCAAGTTTGGAATCTTTATTTATGCATTGGAGGTAGCGTTAGCGTTTATTTCCGGGTTTTCAAAGTGCTCTCTCCAATATATCAGGCGTTGGCAATTGGGGCAGCTGAGGATCTGTTCACCTTTTTGCAGTTCTATAAAGCTTTGAGGGGGAATGTTAATGTTACATCCCTTGCAAACTCCGCCTTCAACAGGAACTATTACCGGGTTGTTCAAGCGGGATCTTATAAATTCATAGCGACTGAGTATGGGTTTGGGTATCTTGTGTTTGGCTTCTTCCCTGTTGTTCTTCAATTCTTCCAGCTTTTCCCTGGATTCCTTCATTTGGACTTCCAGGTTCTGCTGCAATTCCTGGTGTTCCTGTTCCATCCTCTCGATTTCTTCATTAATCGAATCCAGAAGGTTTTGTTGGGTGTTCAGGTCTTCTTCCAGCGCAAGCTTCTCTTCTTCCCTCATCCGATTTGTTTTTTCCAAGTTGTCCATTTCCCTCATCATTGCGTGGTACTCTTTACTCTTGGTTATCATCATCAACTTGTTTTTGCTTTTCTTGATCTTGGTGTTGTCTTCCTCGATTTCCTCGTTCAACTTTTTTTCCTGTTCCTTGAGGATATCGATCTTTTCGCTCAGATCCTGTTGTTGTGTTTTCTGGGTGTTTAATCTCTCTTCCAGGGCGGTTATCTTTTTGGGTGCTTCGTTGATTATCTGTTCCAGCTTGATAATTTCGTCATCAAGTTGTTGCAGAACTATAAGTTGTTCAATTTGATTAATGTATAGACTCAAGACTTGGCCTCCTTATAAAATTGTGTATATAACTGTGTAAGTGCATGTGCCTGTGCAAGTGTATGTGTTGTTGTAAATCCAGGTGTGTATAAGTTGTTTGTATTTTCCTGAAAAAAAGGAAAGTACACATGCTTAGTCCACCTGACAAGCCTGCAGTTGTATCTGTAGCTAAACAGTCACCTACAATACCTACACTTACACAGTAAGACCTACACTGTTTTCTTTTGTAAAGGGTCGGTTCCGGGAATAAAAATTATTTGCATATCTTCCTTTGCGAGCATTTGATCCATCTCCTTGGACCAATGCCGCATCATTTTTTCTTCCAGGACAAAGTGTCCCACGTCGATTGTCAGGCCGTAATCTTCCAAATCCTGAGCTTGATGGTATTTCAGGTCTCCGGAAATAAAGACGTCAGCTCCCAGGCTGAAGGCCTTGGATGCTATATCCATACCTGACCCTGGGCAATAGCTGACTTTTTCTATACTTTGGGGCCTGTTTCCCGCTTGAGTCCATTGATTCATGTCCAGGATTTTACTCATTAGACCGGAAAAATCCCCTTCTGGTATTGCTTGGGCAAATCGACCAATCAAACCGTATCCGCATGGCTTACCCGGATTATATATGTTTTTTTCTTCTATTTCAATGCATGCTGCAAGAGTAGTAATTATATGTAGAATTACGTTCCTGAATTGGTGGTTGCAATAGATAGTCAGGTTGTCTCGTCCGGTTGGGAGAGTCTGGATATTAGGATAATTGTTCTTGATATATTCAGATACAAATCCAATATCACCTTGAATTTTAGCTTCCAATTTCAGTTTTGGCAATGGAGAAATCGGCTCTACCGCCTGTAGATCGTTTAGTTCCAGTTCCTTGGCCAACCAGGAAACAGGACCGGTTGTTTGTACGTCCAGGCTGGTATGTGCGGAATACAACCAAGTACCGGACTGAAGCAAATGCGTTAAAATGTTGTGGTATTTGTTCCTTTTGTTGGGGAATTTGGGAGAAATCTTCAAGGGGTGGTGTGTAAGTATAAAATCCGCCCCTTGCTCTAAGGCATTGACAATGTTTTCTTCTGTGGGGTCAAGGGCAATCGCCAGTTTTTGGATTTCCGATCTGGTACCGGCAACTTGGATTCCGCTATTGTCCCAATCTGCGCTTAAATCAGGATCAGCTGCCTGTTCAATCATATTTATGAGGTTAGTGACCTGCACATGCACCTCGTGTAGAATTTGTAGGGATTGAAGAAAAAAAATGCTTCCTTGTATTTATAAGGAAGCACTTAAAAAAAATGATATTTTGTTGTTGTTTTGCATCATGTTTTGTTGGAATAAATTTTGATGGTGGGCCTACCAGGAGTTGAACCTGGGACCTTCCGGTTATGAGCCGGTGGCTCTGCCAACTGAGCTATAGGCCCATCCTTAGAGCAAGAAAAACAAATAATACTTTTAATTCTCTTTGTCAAGCAATAATGCAATGAATCAGGGATAAATTTTCCAGGGATAATTTTGCCTATTAGAAAGATGCTTGAATCCGGCAACAAGGCTGCTTGATTAGTAATGCTTTTTTACTGATAAATATACGAGGAAGTTACTGTGTTGTTGAATTCGATACTTAGCCGGATGTGTTTAACAGACCTGCTTGTTCACTTGTTCCCCCGGCCTTTGCCGAGAGATCGTCTTTTTCCGAGTTGAGGCTACTGATCGTGTTTCTTCCCTTTTTCTTGGCTTTATATAACGCCTGGTCTGCTAAATATATCAGATAGGAATGATTGTTCTGGGTTGTTGGGATAAAGCTGGTGATGCCAATACTAATGGTTGTATTCAGAGAAAGGTTTTCGTATTTGAAATGTTTTTTTTCCACTTTGTTCCTTATTCTCTCAGCTAGTATCTTTGCTTGTTCACACTCTGTGTGCGGAAGAATTATTGCGAACTCTTCACCGCCATACCGGGCTGGAAAATCGGATTGCCTGACATTGTTATTCAGTATATTCCCCAGTTCCTTCAATATGCTATCTCCGGCTTGATGTCCAAAGTTGTCGTTTATATCCTTGAAATAGTCGATATCAAGCATCAAGAGGCTGAGTTCCTGTTCGTGCCTATGGTGTCTATTGAATTCCTGTTTTAGTTTTTCGTCAAAATATTGGCGATTGTTTAACCGGGTCAATCCGTCGTATTTTGCCTGCTCTTTGATCAAGGAAAATTGCAAGGCATTATAACAGACTTGGGCCAAGTGGTTCACACCCAGGTTTAGGACCTCGTTTCTGTCCGCTCCCAAGGAGTATGCTTCTTGGGTTTGCAGGGCCAGGATACCAAAGGTTTGGTTGTAAACACTCAGGGAAAAGGTGAGTATGTAATCAGAATCAAACTCCGGGGAGTCTTTGTCTCCCTCTTTAATGTAAGTGGTTTGGTTTTTGTCCGGGGGTAAAGGTGTTTTCGAGTGCTTTTTTTGTTTCAAAAGGAAATTTATCCACAAGTCTTCCTGTTTTGAAGATATATTTTCAGATAGGTAGATGTTCGTATGTTTAGTGTTCAATTCTTCAGTTGGCCAGAAAATAGCGTGGCAGTGATCAACTTGGATAAGGGACTGCATATCCTCTTTTATTTGGTTTAATATCTTATCTATTTCCAAGTGCTGATGTGCGTGGCTAAGTAATGTGTTTAAAAAGGACAACTGGGAATTCTTTCTAGTCAAGAGTTCCCTTTCCAATTCAATCTCTTTGCTCATCTTATTGTATTTTTTGTTGAATTCTCTGTAGCTTTTGGTTTGATCCAGTACTTTACTGATGTCCCGGGTGCTATTCTCGGAGTGCGTTACCGCTATAAAACATTGAGCAATAAATTCCTGATCTGATAGGTCACCTATTTGATCTTCGGATTCTATTACCAGGAATTTCTTGCCTTTTTGTCTATTATCGTTGTTATCGGGTTCCTCTTGGGGCATTTTTTTCCATACCCTCCAGGGAATGATTGCCATTAAGGGATCTAAGTTCTTTGTCTTCGCCTCGGAAAATTCTTCTGTGTTTTCCAGGTTTATAAGGTTAATATTTGGATCAAAACCTTCTCTTATCTTACCTTGTTCTTGATTATCGAGGCCAATACCAAGGATGAACTCCGAATTTTTGGTACCTTTCATACAAGAAACTCCCTGTTTGTTAGATTTACTATCATTGTTGTATGCAATTGGCGAGCCAAAATAAGGAAGCAGGGAGTTTTTTGATAGTGGAATTAGAGCGGAAATTGACTCCGGGAATGCAACATGCTGTTAATGCAGAAATTGATCGATCTGTTAATGGTGATAGGGATGGTTTTGATTTATGGTACTTGCTCGGTATATTTGTTCCAATAGAACGATCCTGGCAAGTTCGTTGGGCAGGGTGATGGGGCCGAAACTGATCAAGTGATGGCTCTTTTGTTTCAACTCTTTGCTTATGCCGTATGATCCGCCCAATATGAAGCAGGG
>CAJXKR010000200.1 GCA_913055815.1 uncultured Desulfohalobiaceae bacterium
GCAGCCGGAGCCAGGCTTCCCATAGTTATGTGTGTTGTGAACAGGGGAGTTGGTGCGCCCTGGACTATCTGGAACGATCATCAGGATTCAATTTCCCAGAGGGATACCGGCTGGATCCAGTTATACGCTTGTGACCACCAGCAGATAATCGACACTGTAATCAAGGCGTTCTATCTTGCGGAATCCGTAAAGATTCCGGTAATGGTATGCTACGACGGGTACATACTCTCCCATACCTATATGCCTTTCCAGGTCCCTGACAGCGATGCAGTAAACGAGTTCCTGCCCGCTTTTTCCCGGGAATATTGTCTGGATCCCGGCAATCCGGCGAATTTGAATACTGTCACCCTGCCGGATAGCAGGGATAATATCAGGGGGGAAAAAGCTCCGGGATACATGGAGATAAGGCACGGCTTGCACACTGACATGCGAAAATCCATGGATGTCCTGAGCGATATTGACCAGGAGTTTGAGAGCAAGTTCCAAAGAGGGGGATTTTCCTATCTGGAAAATTATCAGTGTGAAGATGCGGAATACGTAGTTGTGTGCATGGGGTCACTTTCCTATCAATTCCACGATGCAGTGGACATCCTGAGGGAACAAGGCTACTCCGTGGGTGTCTCCGGGCTCAGGCTCTACAGGCCTTTTCCGGAACAGACTGTCAGGGATGCCTTTTCCACTAGAAAAGGTGTGATTGTTTTTGAAAAAGCCTTGAGTTACGGCAATCAAGGTGCCCTTTTTTCAGACATTAAGTCCGCACTCTATAGCTGTAATCAGAGGCCTTTTTTACAGAATTATATTTTGGGGCTGGGCGGCAGGGAAATAAAGACCCAGGATTTGGTGGAGACCCTGAAGAATGCCTGTGAACAGGAAGAAGCAACGCATGATGCTCCGCAGTGGATTGGTCTGCAACTGGGTAACATGAAAGAAACATAGAAAATTAGAGAATTGGAAAATTGGTTTAAGAAAGACGAGAACCTTGTTCTCCAGATTAAATTTATATTCTTTCTCGCCCTGCACCAACTTGCGACAAGTAGGTGCAGGGTCGAGATTGCCCATGCTTCGTTGTCCCGCTCTCCAAGAGGAGGTCGGGGTGGGAATTAACTGCAATTGGTTCTGGGTCCGGGATACATGATTAAAGGATATGACAATATAAGCTTTTGCCTTTGGGCGGGACCACAAAATTGCGTTAAAAACAACAATCTTGTATACACAAAATTCAAGCCGGATAAACGGCGAGCAGGAAAAGAATTATGAGTGAGAATACTACCATACACGACCTTCCGGTGGAAGAAATGGTTTATCCCGGGAACAGGGCCTGTGCAGGATGCGGGCTCAGTATTGTTTACAGGATAGGGTTAAAGGCGCTGGGACAGGATACGGTACTTACTGTGCCCCCAAGCTGCCTTACAGTTCTGCAGGGACTGCATCCCATAGCCTCCACCCGTTTGCCCTGCCTCAATGTCACCTTTGCTTCCACCGCCGCATCTGCAACTGGAATTAGCGCAGCCCTGCGGGCACTGGGCAAGAGCGATACTACAGTGGCGGCCTGGGCCGGAGACGGCGGTACCAGCGACATCGGCCTGCAGGCACTTTCCGGAGCATTTGAGCGGGGAGAGGATTTTATATTTTTCTGTTATGATAATGAGGCCTATATGAATACCGGGGTGCAGAGATCCGGGACCACTCCCCGGAAAGTACTGACCACGACCACTCCCATTCTGGGCAAAAAACAGAAAAACAAGGATATGCCGGCTATAATGCAAGCACACGGGATCAGCTACATAGCCACGGCATCTGCAGCCTATCCTCTGGATCTTTATGACAAGGTCTTAAAGGCAAAGTCGATTACAGGTCCCAAATATATCCATGTGCATACTCCATGTCCAGCCGGATGGGGGTTTTCACCTGCAAATACAGTAAAGGTAGGCAGAATGGCGGTAGAGACCGGGATGTTCGATTTGTACGAAATCGAGGAATCAAACTGGAGGTTGACAGGTAAATCCAGGAAGATGCTGGGCAAGGAGCTACGGCCGGTAGAGGAGTATCTGGGTTTGCAAGCCCGCTTCAAGTCCTTGAGCAGAGAACAGGTCCAAGAGGTCCAAAATGAAATAGATTCCAAGTGGTCTGGTTATAGGAGGCTAAAGGATAATCCTGATGGAATTTAAAAGGGCGGATTTGACTAATTGCCATGAAGTCGGGGGTACAGTGGTAGTAATTGATGTGCTCCGTGCCTTTACTACTGCTTGTTATGCATTTGCTGCAGGAGCTGAGGAGATAGTCCTTGCCTCTGGCATCGAGGAGGCCTTCGAACTCCGGGATCGTTTGCCGGATACCAAGATTGTGGGAGAACAGGGAGGGTTGCCGGTTGAAGGTTTCGATTTCAGTAATTCTCCCTCGGAAATCAAGGATGCAGCCCTGGAAGGCCAGCAATTGATATTAAGAACTAGTGCGGGGACAAAAGGTGTGATAAGTTCAAAAAACGCGGACAGGATATTGGTGAGCAGCCTTTGTTGTGCAGGTGCGACTGCCAGGGAGATCCATAGAAAATCCCCCAGGGAAGTTACTTTCGTGGAAACCGGTGTTTTTCCGGAAGATGACAGGGGGGACGAAGACAGGGTGTGTACTGATTATATCCAGTCCCTGCTTATGGATGAAGCCATAGATAATGTCAGCATCCTTTCCCGGGTAAAAAATTCGGTTGCAGCCCAGCCGTTTTTGGATCTGAATCAACCGAATTTCCCCTTGTCCGATCTGGAATTCAGTTTAAAGATCGATATGTTCGATTTTGTTCTCGAGGTCAAGAGGAAGCAAGGATTGTTGGTAATAAATAGTTTGTAGACTAGTGCCTAGTCACACTTTATATCTCGGCAAGAATAACACTTTAATTACGACACTGTCATCCCTGACCCCGTATCGGAGTACGGGGCAGGTTTTGATCCGGGTCCGGTCTTTTTCTATTTTTCTGGATTCCGGCCTTCGACGGGATGACGTTATTGTGAAAGCGACAAAGTGTTTGTGACAAGATACCAGTATCTTTTGATTTGTTAATTAGTTGTCTATACCAGACATAAGGAGGCCGTATGGATTTTAAGCTCTCCAGGGAACATGAAATGTTGCGCAAATCGGTAAGGGATTACGCCAAGAAAGAGATCGTTCCTACTGCAGCAGAAAGGGACGAAGAAGCCAAATTCGACAGGGAAACAATGTTTGATAAATTGGCGGAACTGGAACTCACCGGGATAATCTTTCCGGAAAAATACGGTGGAGTGGAGTCCGACTATTTGAGTTACGTGATTGCAGTGGAGGAATTATCCAAGGCATGTGCCTCCACCGGAGTGACACTTTCTGCTCATACTTCACTGGGCAGTAACCCGATTTATCTTTTTGGCAATGAGGAGCAAAAGGAGAAATTCTTGAAGCCCTTGGCAGAAGGAAAAAAGATGGGATGCCTGGGGCTTACCGAACCGGAAGCTGGCTCGGATGCAGGCGGTACCCAGGCCACAGCCAAATTGGAAGGCGATGAGTGGGTACTGAACGGATCCAAGAATTTTATCACCAACGGCGGAGAAGCAGAAATCAACGTGGCCTTGTTCAGGACTGACGAGAATGCGGAAAAGAAACACAAGGGGATAAGCGCCTTTATTGTCGAAAGTGACGCACCTGGGTTTTCCGTGGGCAAGAAGGAGGACAAGCTGGGAATAAAGTCCTCTCCCACCAGGGAGTTGGTTTTTAATAACTGCCGTGTGCCCAGGGAAAATCTTTTGGGAGAACAGGGGGAAGGATTCAAGATCGCGATGAAGACACTGGATGGCGGTAGGATAGGAATAGCCGCCCAGGCCCTCGGCATCGCACAGGGAGCCTATGAGGAGGCCTTGAATTACGCCAAGAAACGCAAGCAGTTCGGCACCTCCATTACCAATTTCCAGGCTGTTCAGTTCAAGCTTGCGGATATGGCAACTCAGATTGATGCAGCCAGGATGCTGGTATACCGGGCAGCTTTCAATGTGGACAGCGGGATGCCTTATACCAAGGAAGCGGCCATGGCCAAAATGTATGCTTCCGACATAGCCATGTGGGTAACAACTGAAGCTGTGCAGGTCCTGGGTGGATACGGATACGTCAAGGATTACCCTGTGGAACGCATGATGCGGGATGCCAAGATTACACAGATTTACGAGGGAACAAACGAGATCCAGCGCGTGGTTATAGGATCCAATATCATCAAGTAGTTTTTATCCGGGAATCAGGAAGTTCCGGATGGGAACCAAGTAGTCTCGAGGTGATACAGGGAGTATGTAATAGGCCCTTTCCCAAAAAACAAGATTTGGTGAAAGGGCCTTTTTGATATTAGTTGTTGATTCCCACTCCAGGAAGCAGGAAAGGCAATTAGGTTTTAGACTCTTATTCTTACTTAACCAGGTAACCACGAACTTTTAGTTAGGTATGATTTTGCTTTTCAGGAGCAACTTCCAGGGTTAGTCCATCTCTTCCCAATATGCGGACTTCACTACCTTGTTCCACGTATCCCGCAGCGTTCTCGCTTAACCTTGCTTTCCACAAGGTCCCGTTAACCCGGATATAGCCCGAGGGGGCCAGGTCTTCCCTGGCGATTCCCAGTCGGCCTATCATGGAGAGCTTGTCGTTTTGGGGTTGATCTTCGTAGGCAGGCCAGACAAAAAAGAAGAGGATTCCGTCCTTTGCTATCCATATGCCCAATATTGTGCAGATGATCCAAACAGAAAGGCCCGTGCTGTTTCTGATCCAGAAAAGGATTACTCCAATCAGGACAGTCATGGGAATTTGCAGCAGAACATATTTTATTACTGTATTTTGGGACCAACCCCGGTTCATCTTACAAGCTGGAAATGGTTTTGGGTTTTAACATGAAAAAGTTTTAGAGTTTTAAGGTGTTAAGGTTTTAAGTAAGAAAAAGAACCAATAGCCTGTTTATTCAACAAGTTGAGTACCTTTTCATACTTCGTTGTGCCCGGCTAGGACATGAGGATTAACATGAAGAAGGACAGAACGCTGGAAAAACAACTCAGTCTCTTGGACCTGGAAACGCAGGACGAACCTTCACCCAGAATAATTCGGGATTGGCACCTATTCAGGAAAAACAAACAAAGAAACAAAATACAAGATTTCAAGAATGAATACGGAGAGGACCCCATATTTTGGAGACGCCTGAATCGCAAAAAAATAGATATATTTTTTACCTCACCGGACAATGCAGTCGTGATTGACCTTGATACCGGGGAACTAATCACGAATCCGGAATTGTTGAACATAGTCTGGAAACTGGATGTGGAAAAATTGAACCTGGAGCGTAAAAAGCACTTGTCCGCTCAGGTAATTGCACTTCTCAACAATTCCCTGGATAGCTCGCAATGGCAAAATGAAATAATAGAGATCCTGGGTTTTATTCCGGAACATAAACAAAAGTTAATAGAGCTCTTTAAAACATATCCTGTAAACTATTGTTTTGAAAAAGAGGAATACCAGAACAAGGTAAGGGTATTTGGGGACCCTGTACACATCCAGGAAATATTTAAACACGGCATGGAGAGCGGTATCTTGAAATAATCCCAGTGTATCCTGTGAATCAAGACACCAACCCTAAAAGGAAAAAAGATTGGAACCCCAGTTAAACCTGGATAGATCCCTTCCAAGGGACTACCCAGGTTGGGGTCTATTGTTCTGTATACCATCTATACAACTTCTCTATCCCATTTCCCAAATCTACCTTCTCCCGGAATCCCAATTCTCTCAGCCTGGAGACATCCAGTAATTTCCTGGGAGTACCGTCTGGCATGGAAGTATCAAAGACCAGTTTTCCACGGAAGCCGACGACTTCCTTAACCATTTCCGCCAACTCCTTAATGGATATCTCCTTACCAGTACCAACGTTTATATGGCAGTTCCTTACAATATCATCGGATTCCCCGCTATCGCCTTTATTCCGATTTTGTACCACATCCCGAAAGTCCACATTCTGCATCAGATAAACACAAGCATCCGCCATATCATCGGAGTACATGAATTCCCTCATCGGAGTTCCGGATCCCCA
>CAJXKR010000201.1 GCA_913055815.1 uncultured Desulfohalobiaceae bacterium
TCCAACAAAGGAAAAATCCCAATGGAAAAGGTTTTAGTAGTTGATGACGACAAGAACATACTGGAAGTTTTAAGGATCAGACTGGAATCCGAAGGCTATGATGTGACAGTAACTTCTATTGCAGATACGGCTTTGCAATTGGCCAGGGATCATCTTTTTGGCGTAGCCTTGCTGGATCTTAAACTAGCTGAGGGAGAAGAGGATGGCATCGAGCTGATGCAAAATTTACATCAAATCAATCCGGAGATGCCAATTATCATCCTCACGGCATACGGAACCATATCCAGTGCAGTGGATGCTATGAAACGCGGTGCATACAGTTACTTGACCAAACCCTTTGATCACCACGAACTCCTCCAACAAATCCAGAACGGTTTGGAAAAAACCAACCTGTCCAGAGAAGTAAAGAGACTAAGGTCCATGATAGCAGACAAATATGGCATAAACAACATCATTGGCAAGAGCAATACCATGCAGGAAGTTCTGGACAAAACTTCCCGCGCTGCAGAAACAGATTCCAATGTGTATATTTCCGGGGAAAGCGGGACAGGCAAGGAACTTATAGCCAAATCCCTGCATTTATTAAGCTCTAGAAAAGACAAACCCTTTGTGGCCATAAATTGCGCTTCTATTCCTGAAGGCTTGCTGGAATCCGAGCTTTTTGGATATGAAAAAGGAGCTTTTACCGGTGCTGCCGGAAAGAAAAAGGGGGTATTCAGCCAAGCCCATACCGGTACTCTTTTCCTGGATGAAATCCTGGAAACCCCTCAAGCAATGCAGGCGAGACTACTTCGTGTCCTGGAGGAGAAGCAGTTTTATCCCTTGGGAGGAGAAAAACCGATTCATGTTGATGTCCGAATAGTGGCTGCATCCAACCGGGATATAGAAAAAGAAGTTGAAAATGGCACGTTTAGACAAGATCTCTACTATCGACTTTATGTTATCCCCCTTCACCTGCCCCCTTTACGAAAAAGGACCGAGGACATCCCCCTATTGGCCAACCATTTTCTGCAAATATTTCACGAAGAAATGGGAGGGGAACTCAAGAAGCTCACTCCCAATGCCCTGCAAAAATTATTATCCTATCATTGGCCGGGCAATGTAAGAGAATTAAAAAATACCATCGAATATGCGGTAGCTATGAGTAGCGGGGAAGTCATCGAAGAGAATCTGATCCTTCAGACGCAACAAGTCGAAGATTCCGGAGTCAAATCCCTGAAGGAAGCAAAGAACAAATTTGAAAAGGATTATATTTCCAAGGCCTTGTCCCTTACAGACGGAAACATTAGCAGGGCTGCCAGCCTAATTGGCAAGTATCGGGCCGATTTTTATGAATTGTTGAAAAAACATAATTTAAAGATTTCGAATTTCAAATCCTCAAAATAATAAGAGGTGCAGGAAACAACCTACACTAAAAAAACAGAAATAAAGGTATAAATCCTGTAGTATCCAAATTAGTGTAGGAAAAATCCTACAGAACCAAACAATCCACCTGTCCGGACACCCCTTCTCTACTCCTGTCAAACAGCTGCTCAACCAATTGCTTTTTTTTGGCATTATAATTGCTAGATTATTTAGTAAGAAATTGCTTCAACAGTTAGATGTAAAAATCTTGATAAGGAGGTGACAAGTTATGAATGACTTGCTTCAGGCAGGAAAACATCCAAAAAATATCTGAATTCGTTTAACAAGATCTCAGATAAATCTACAAATATTTCTAAGATCATAATAAACCAAGGAGGTATATATGCTTAAAAAGACAGCTTCCATCTTTATTGCTGCAATATTCGTAATTTCCTGCATTTCCTTGTCCATTGCTTCGCAACAGTCCCAGGGAATTGAAAAGGCACAGGGAACCATAGTAAAAAAAGACCAAAACGGGGAGACCCAAAACATTATACTGAAAAGCGCCTCCGGAAAAAAACTGACACTGATTGCTGATGATGATATGGATCTGACACACGTGGAAAAAGGCAATCAGGTCAATGTCAAATACACTCCCCAAAACCACGTTATCAAATCAATCTCCGGCAAATCGGTATCCGGTAATTAAACAAGTGGCTGGATTGCTGGATTGTTCAGGCTGGTGAGTAAAAGATCATAAATCAGGCCCTACTCCTTAATCAGCCCTACCCTGAAAGGGACTTCCTCGAGGTTGCTTGACATATCTTGCAACCAAGAGGAAGTCTTTTTTTCCTGTCTTCAAAAGAAAGCCCCCAAAGCAAATATTCACCTCAGGGGCTCAGCTAGCATTAGTCATATTTTTAATAGTTTCACTGTTCAACAACTATTAAACTAAAACCTGCAACCTTGGGGACTTTTTTCTATTCTATCTATTTAGTTTTCAACCGGAAATTGCCCTTTTTCCGTGTGTCTTCGTCAATCTTCAAAATTATTCGTCGACGTATTAAGATACGCCTCCTCATAATTTCTTGATTTCCTTGTCAAACGAAAAAAAATCTAATTTCCGAATTGAAAACATGCTATTTCCGTATCCGGAAATTAAGAATTTCCGGATGGGAACTATTTAGTTCCCGCCTTTTGACCTCTACCCTCTTTCTTCTGTCTTCTGACCTCTGATCTCTGTCATCTGTCCTCTGCCTTACGCGGCTTTTGTAGAAGCCTCAGTATGGAAGACCAGTTCATTGTCCACCACATCCACTACTATATTGTCTCCTTCCTGCAGGTCTCCACTTATCAATTTCTTAGCAAGTGCACTCTCGATATGGGTCTGCAAGTATCTCCTGAGTGGCCTGGCTCCGTAAACAGGATCATAGGCCTCTTGCGCAATCAGATCCCTGGCGTTGTCAGTCAACTCCACACTCATTTTCTTTTCTTCCAATCTACCTTGGATACGCTGCATCAATAGGGTAACAACCTGTTTGACCTCTTCTTGCAGCAGCGGAGTGAACATTACTATATCATCCACCCGGTTCAGGAATTCGGGCCTGAAATTGGACTGCAGGGTGGACATAACCTGGTTCCTGGTGTCCTCCTTTAGTTCTCCCTTGTCTGTGATTCCTTCAAGCAGGTACTGCGAACCCATATTGGAGGTCATGATTATTATGGTATTCTTGAAATCCACCACCCTGCCGTGGCTGTCGGTCAGCCTTCCTTCGTCCATGATCTGCAGGAGCACGTTGAACACGTCGTGATGCGCCTTTTCTATCTCGTCGAACAGGATCACGCAATAGGGTTTCCTGCGCACGTTCTCGGTCAACTGGCCACCTTCCTCGTATCCCACGTATCCGGGAGGTGCACCGATCAGCCTGGATACAGTGTGCTTTTCCATGTATTCGGACATGTCCAGCCTGACCATGTTTTCCTCGGAGTCGAACAGGGTGTCCGCCAGGGTCTTGCAGAGTTCGGTTTTCCCAACGCCCGTGGGTCCCAGAAAAATAAACGATCCTATCGGGCGATTGGGATCCTTCAATCCTGCTCTGGCCCTTATTACTGCGTCTGAAACCGAGTCCACGGCCTCGTCCTGGCCGATTACACGTTCGTGCAGCACTTCAGGCAGACGCAGGAGCTTATCCCGTTCTCCCTCCAGGAGCCTGGACAGGGGAATACCGGTCCAACGGGAGATTATCTCAGCAACATCATCCGGTCCCACTTCCTCCTTGAGCAACTGTTTTTCGGATGCGCCTTCCTCCTGGGAGGCTTCCTTTTCAGCTATCTGCTTTTCCAATTCCGGCATCTTGCCATACCTTAGCTCCGCGACCCGGTTCAAGTCGTAGTTGCGCTCCGCTTCCTCGATCTCCAGCTTGGTTCTCTCCAGCTCCTCTTTTAGCTGCTGCAGGCCCTTTATATCGGATTTTTCCTTTTCCCATTGAGCCATGAGTTCGTTTTGGTAGTCCTTGGCTTCCGCGAGTTCCTTTTCCAGGTTTTCCAGCCTTTCCTGGGAGGAAGTGTCTGTTTCCCTCTTCAGTGCCTCACGCTCGATCTCCAACTGCATGATCTTTCTGTTTATCTCGTCCAACTCCGTGGGGAGTGAATCTATTTCCGTCCTGATCATGGCTGCGGCTTCGTCAATCAAATCTATAGCCTTGTCCGGCAAGTGCCGGTCAGTTATATACCTGTTCGATAGCCTGGCCGCTTCCACCAGGGCGCTGTCGTTTATGCGCACGCCGTGATGGACCTCGAATCTCTCCCTGAGTCCCCTGAGGATGGAGATGGTATCCTCCAGGGTGGGTTCACTCAACATAACCGGTTGAAACCGGCGTTCCAGTGCCGGGTCTTTTTCCACATTCTTCCTGTATTCGTCCAGGGTAGTGGCCCCGATGCAATGAAGCTCCCCCCTGGCAAGCATGGGTTTGAGCATGTTTCCGGCATCCATGGAGCCCTCGGATTTTCCGGCTCCCACTATGGTATGCATCTCGTCGATAAACAGGATAATCCTGCCCTCTGACTCCTGGATCTCCTTGAGCACGGCTTTCAATCTTTCCTCGAATTCTCCCTTGTACTTGGCACCAGCGATCAAGGAGCCCATATCAAGGGCGAAAATAATTTTATCCTTCAAGCCCTCGGGCACGTCCTGCTTGACTATGCGTTGGGCAAGACCCTCGGCAACAGCGGTTTTCCCGACACCAGCCTCGCCGATCAGCACGGGGTTGTTCTTGGTCCTGCGGCTCAATATCCGGATGACCCTCCTTATCTCGCTGTCCCGGCCGATAACCGGATCCAGCTTGCCTTCCCTGGCTTCCGCCACCAGGTCCCGGCCGTATTTCTCCAGGGCCTCGTAGCTTCCTTCCGGGTCCGCAGAGGTCACCCTCTGGTTTCCCCGGATTTCACTAAGCAGGGAAAGTAGCTTGTCCTTGTCCAGCCGGAACTGTTTGTTGACCTTTCCAATTGACGTGGACTCGGGCTCGTCCAGCACGGTCAGGAAGATATGCTCCACGCTCACGTATTCGTCCTTCATATTGGTGGCAAGGTCCTGTGCCTTGACCAGCACATTGTTGAGCCTCTGGGTAACGTATATCTTTCCGGCCTCTGCGCCGGGACCGCTAACCTGCGGGAATTTCTTGATTTCCACTTTCAGTGCATTCTTGTAGCTCTCCACATCAACTCCGCCCTTTTCCAACAATCTGGAAATAAGGCCGTTTTCCTGTTCCACAAGAGCGAGGGTCAGATGTTCAACATCCACCTGTTGATTGGAGAATCGAATTGCTATATTTTGAGCTTCCGATATTGCTTCCTGTGATTTTTGGGTAAATTTATTGGGATCCATAATTCCCTCCTTTAGTTATGTATATATAGTCTGTTATCAGTTATTTGTTATTGGTCAGATAACTAATCAGTTGCTTCTAGGGTTGAACTTGGACACCTGGGAAAGCTCCTCCATCAATTCCCTCTCCTTGTCGCTCAATTGCTTGGGTACCTTGATCTGGGGACTGACCAACAGATCTCCCTTTTTGTTTCCTCTTCCAAGTCCCTTGCCTTTCAGCCGCAATTTTTGGCCGCTACTGGTTCCTGCAGGTATCTTCATCTCCACCTGCCCGTCCAAAGTGGGAACGTTCAAATTGGCACCCAATGCGGCTTCCCATGGAGTTACCGGCAAATCCAAAATCACGTTTTTACCATCCACCTTGAACTTGGAATGTGGCTTTAATTTCACCTTCAGGTACAAATCTCCGGCCTTGCCACGGCCGGATCCACTACCTCCCTGCCCGGAGAGCCGAATTTTGGATCCATCTTGCACTCCGGGAGGAATATTGACATCCAGGGTCCTGTTCCTGGACCTGGGCATTCCATCTGGGCCTTGCACCTGTTCCTGCAGGTTAATACTCTTTTTTCCCCCTTTGTAAGCCTCTTCCAGGGTCAGTTCCAAGGTGCTTTCCGAATCCTGTCCCCCGCTTGCAAAACCGCCTCCTCCGAACATATCAGCTCCCATACCGGAGAAGGGATCACCCTGGAAACCGTCAAATCGCTGTTTATAGCTTCTTTGACCACCTCTGGCTCCAGCACTTTCTCCGCCAAAGAAATTACCGAATATGAGATCGAAAAAATCGCTGAATTCACTTTGACCCCCTTGGGCACCTCCGAAATT
>CAJXKR010000202.1 GCA_913055815.1 uncultured Desulfohalobiaceae bacterium
CCGCCAAAGAAATTACCGAATATGAGATCGAAAAAATCGCTGAATTCACTTTGACCCCCTTGGGCACCTCCGAAATTAAAATGCATATTCTGAAAAGAATTGGGGTCAAAATTCTGTCCGTGTTCCCAATTAGCACCCAAGTGATCGTATTTCTGCCTCTTTTCCGGATCCTTCAAGACATCGTATGCTTCATTTATTTCCTTGAATTTTTGTTCCGATTCTTTATCATCCGGATTGAAATCCGGATGGTATTGCCTGGCCAATTTTTTATAGGCCTTGTTTATCTCATCTTGAGAGGCGTTCTTGCTTACTCCCAATATCTGATAGTAATCCTTGTACTCCACACTCATAGGCGTCCCTCTCCTTGCACTAGATTTTCTAAAAACAGTAGGCAACCTTAATACCTTTTATTAAAATAATACCCAAAAAGTTTTAGTCAAGGCAATGTTATCAAAACTACCAATCATTTCGGTAGATTGCTCCTGTTTTTTTTTCTACAGGGATTATAACACGGCTTTTTTGTTCTAGACCTCAATTAGCTGTTTGTATTTGAATTTTTTCTTGTTGCAGGAATTAAATTCGAATATCGAATCTCGAAATTCAAAATAAAATAAAAGAGTTAATGAAAACTTGAACATCAAGCGTTTAAATAGTTATAAATTTTCAAAGCAAAACTGGAGTAAAAAAATAACTTATTGATAAGAAAGAATATTTTATTTAGAACAAAATTACCGTGGGGATTATAATTTATAATCTTGACACAAAGGCCAATTTACGGATAAAATTACTTTCTATTTATTTGCCGTGAAAAGAGACTTGCCCAATTATTTCTAGCTACTCCCCATCAAATATTTTCCTGAATTGGGGGTTGCTTCCGGAATGTAGGCTATGCCTGTTAACATGAAAAAAGTTTTATGTTTTAGAGTTTTAAGGTGTAGAATAAGACTTTTCATCATTCGTTGTGCCCGCCCAGGGCATGGGAGTTAATATGAAAGTAGTTGTTTAGCTCATAAGCTGTTGAGTTTTTGAGCAAGAAAAAAGTGATTATGAGTCGTAACTTCTTAATTGCTTCTTGCTTAACACCTCTTTCATGCTTCGTTGTGCCCGCTAGGGCATGTTGGTAAACTTGTTAAAAAAAATCAAACTCAAGAGGTTATACTACTTCTACTCGCTTAAGGAGGTTTCAAATGGCACAAAAAAGCATATTCGACGATGCGGTCAGAACAGAGAACGGCCTGGAACTAAATGGATTTGTTCTGCAGCAGGTAATTGACAGTTGTGAAGGCTGTGAACGTATAAAAGAAATCGATGGAGAGCAGTATTGTACCAGTTATCCGAACCCGGCAGCCAAATGGCGTCACGGGGCCTGCAACTTCGCAACCCATGTAAAGGCGAGCATGGACAAGGAAGGACAGGTAAAGGTCAATCCTCTAAAGGCTTCGAAACGCGCTGCCAGAAACAGATAAAATCTTTTCCATGAAACAACAAATATTTAATTACCTGCAAAATCAAGAAGAAACCGCTCTTTTCCTGCAAAAAGAAATGGTGGGAATTCCTGCCTTGGCTCCGGAAAACGGAGGAACCGGAGAACAAACCAAGGCTGAATTCATTCGGACCTACTTGAAGCAAATCGGTAATTTCAGAATAATGGATTTACCTGCTGAGGATTCCCGGATTGAATCAGGTGAAAGGCCGAATATAGCAGCTATTATTAATGGCCGGGATCAGGACAGAACTACCTGGATAGTATCCCACATGGACATTGTCCCTCCCGGCGGGTCGGAGTTGTGGAACACGGATCCCTTTACACTCTATCAAGATGGAGACTACATATACGGTAGAGGAGTGGAAGACAACCATCAGGGGATAGTTTCCTCCATCCTGGCTGCAAAGGCCATTATAGCCAACAGTGTCGTACCCTGCACCAACCTGGGACTTCTATTTGTCGCAGATGAAGAGACCGGAAACAAATACGGCCTGGAATTTGTCATGAACAACCATCCAGAACTCTTTGGGGCCAACGACTGTTTTCTTGTCCCGGACATTGGCAACTCAGATTCCACGCTGCTGGAAGTGGCGGAAAAGAATCTTGCCTGGCTCAAACTGACCATAGAAGGCAAGCAGTGTCACGCTTCCACTCCGAACAAGGGAACAAACACGCTACTGGTTGCCTCGGATCTTGTACTCAGATTGCGTTCCCTGTACAGTAGCTTCGATAAGCAAAACGAGATGTTCAAACCGCCATACTCTACTTTTGAAGCCACAAAAAAAGAAGCGAATGTTCCCAATGTAAATACGATCCCGGGTCGGGACGCATTCTATTTGGATTGCAGAATATTACCCGAATACGACCTGCAAGAAGTATTTTCCGAAATAGATCGTATCCTGGAGGATTGCAGTAACTACTATAACGCGAAAATAGAAAAGGAAATCCTGCACAGCGAATCTTCGCCTTCCACATCCCCGGACAATGATTTCATCAAAAAATTGATGGATTCCATCCAGGATGTCTATGGGGTCAAGGCAAGTCCACAGGGGGTTGGAGGAGGTACAGTTGCTGCCTATCCCAGACAAAAAGGATTTCCTGCGGCTGTTTGGAGCACCTTGCTGGGTAATGCTCATCAACCCAACGAACACACTTCTTTAACTAATACCATAAAAGATGCACAAGTTTTCGTGAACATGCTGCTGTGACCAACTCTACATGCCTGCTTCAATGCAAAAAAGATTGACAAATTTAAAATATAGCCAGGTATACCCTTATAATATATAAGATCATTCATAACATGAACTTACATCCAATTGTTGCAAACGGCTATTTTGCAGATATCAGCAACAACTTTAACAGCTGGGGATTCAATACAACTGCCGTCTGGATGTTGGGGATATTATTCTGTTGTATCTTGATGTTTGTGATACTGAATTATTTCTTGAACCTAATAAAAAGATCCAACTCCCAGGAAAGCATCTTTAACATCACCAATAGCAATGAAATTTTAGCAACATTCAATTTAGCCCTTAAACATCGCAGTAAATTTGAATTGAAATTATCCTGGGATTCCTCGGAAATTGCTGTATGCAGCCTACTTGATATCCTTGAGGATTCCATGATATTGGAACTACCTGCAGATATTCACCCAACCTCCAGTTGGGAGGAAAGACCTGTTTACATTTACTTCGGTGTGCCTTTGGAGAAAAACCATAGGAGCCACTACTTCTTCTCCGCTTATATTAAAGAAATACTGCATCCATATTCCGAATTCTCGCAACTGAAAATCTCCCTTCCCCAAAAACTCCAACAAAAGCAAAAAAGAACCCACCTGAGATTTGACCCCACTTCGGACCAAATCGAAAAATTCATTATATGGAATGCCAAGGATACCAATTTCCCTGAAACAATATACAAAATAAGTTATTTGGATAGCACTTTTCCAAGAATAGAACAGAGTGACTCGAATCAATTCGGGTTAAAGCTGTTGAACATCTCCGGTGGAGGACTCATGTTCTCCATACCCAAACAAGTCGCTAAAAACTATGAATTTGATCTGGAAAAGAATAAGCAGTTATTCATTTATCTCCAGTTGCCTGAACCTGATACAAACAAATCCACATGTGTTTACCTGTTTGCCAAAATCAAAAACACCTATCCGGACATCACTGGAAAAAGGCAGCACCTTGGCTTGCAATACTTATATGTGGGGACCTATACTCACGAAGATCCAATGGCGCTTCAATGGATAGGAGTTGACCCTGCAATGGGAGTGGAGGTAATTTCCAACTGGGTCTTTAAACAACACTTGAAATTATACCGAGAAAAAGGCATTGCATGAAAGTGAAGCGGGGCAAACCGCGTTTCAATATTCATGCATCCAGAAGATTTGTTAAATATTCAGATTACCAAAGAGTTCGGAGTGTTATATTTTTTAGTCAAAACAAGATGTTATGTTACAAGGTATTGAGTACATTCAAGCACAACCAGGAACTCGTAATTTAAGAGGGTTAGCTTAGAATTTTTGGCTATCAAGATTAAAAAAATAAAAAAGGAGTATTAAAGTGGAAGAAACTTCAGAAGGTGGTTTATGGTCAGTAATCAAAAGTTTTTTTACCGGCAGATCCGAAAATACCATAGAGAACCTTATTACTGAAGCAAAAAACAATAATGAACTCGGCCCCACAATAGCAAAATTGCTCCTGAATGTTTTGATGCTTGACCAGCGGCAAGTACGGGAAATTATGGTTCCCAGACCGGACATAGATTGCGTGGAGGAAAACGCTTCTATTGAAGAAGTCGCCAGGATGATACTGGAAAATGGCCATTCCCGTGTACCGGTTTTCAAAGACAACAAGGACAATATAATAGGTATCCTCCATGCCAAGGATCTCTTGAACACCCAATCCAAGGAAAAATCCGGATACACGCTTAGCCAGCTCATGCGGGAACCTGTATTTGTCCCTGAAACAAAGAACATAAAAAACATGTTGTTCGACTTCCAAACCAAGAAAATCCATTTGGCTATAGCATTGGACGAATACGGCGGCACTTCCGGTTTACTGACCCTGGAGGACGTACTGGAAGAGATAGTGGGTGAAATAGAAGACGAATACGACACTCCTAAACCTGCTGAAATAAAACTCTTGGAGGATGAGTCTTACTTGGTTTCTGGCAGGACTCCACTGGAGGATTTGAAACAAGAATTGGGCATATCCCTGGAATCAGAATATGTTGAAACCATAGGTGGTTATATCTCCGAAAACGCGGGGTACGTTCCCCAAAAAGGCGAAATATTCACCATAAACTACTACAACTTCCAAGTAAAAGAGGCAGACAGTAAACAAATCTTTTGGCTATTGGTTCATCAAGCACAGAGTGAAGATCAAGATGAGAACACCTAAGACCGCCGTACTAATCCTAATATCGATTATCAGTGTATGGTTTGGCTTTTCCAATCCGATCTATCATCTGCCTGTAATTGTATTACTTTTTCCAGCCGCCCTCAGCTGGATAGCTCTTGAATCCGATACCCGGCTCAAAACGTGGAAGTTCAGTTGGCTGGCTGCAGGCCTGGGATACACGGCCAGTCTTTATTGGATTTTTGTCCCTGTACATTTTTTCGGAGGCCTTCCATGGTGGTTGGCAATGCCCTGCCCCATACTGATCGGGCTTTTTCTGGGGCTCTATCCCAGTATTTTCTCCCTTGCAATCTTTTATACCAAGGATTCCCTGAGTTGGTTCTGGCTTGGTATATTTTCCGGTCTAACCTGGACGTGCCTGGAATTCCTCCGTGGAACCCTGTTTAGCGGACTTCCCTGGCTCAACCTAACCCAGGCCTTTGCTACCTGGCCCTGGACTATACAAATAGTGAATCTACTGGGTGCTACCGGGACCGCCGGGGCGCTCGCTGCTATAAGTACCTGGCTCGCGCTCGGAATGTACAAGGATAAAAAGGCCTTTATAGGTGCAATATTTCTTGTCTGCATTATTCTGGGTTACGGGACTCTGGAGTTCAACACCCCGATTCCCGGCCAATCCAAACTAAATATCAGTCTGATTCAATCCAACATAAGCCAGGACAAAAAATGGAAACCCGAATTTCAAAACGCTACGGTTAACAAGCATCTGAATCTAAGCAGAAAAGAGGCCCAAAACCACGATACCGACCTCATTATCTGGCCGGAAACCGCCATGCCTTTTTATATTCAACAAACAGGACCTCTCACTGAGAAGATCTTGAACTTCGCGCAAAAGAACGAGGTTTATTTGCTAACCGGTGCCCCTGGATTTCAGATGATCAACAACCAGGACTACAATCTTTTTAACCGGGCATATCTAATAAATCCCCAAGGAAGAATATACGATCATTACGGCAAGCAACACTTGGTTCCCTTTGGGGAATATGTACCGGCAAATCGATATATTCCCTTTTTGGACACCCTGGTGGTGGGAGCCCAGGATTTCTCTTCCGGGATACAAACTGCTCCACTTGAATTCAAAGACCTTGATTTAGGGATATTAATTTGTTACGAAG
>CAJXKR010000203.1 GCA_913055815.1 uncultured Desulfohalobiaceae bacterium
GGATTGAGCCTGGGAGTGCTGGTTATAGAGGCGGGAGAAAAAAGCGGAAGCCTGATTACGGCCCGCTATGCCCTGGAACAAAACAGGGATGTCTTTGCCGTACCCGGTCCAGTCAATGCACCAAGCTATCAAGGCTGCAACAAACTTATCCAACAAGGGGCCCTGCTAGTCAATTCACCTGAAGATATTTTGCAAGAACTGGCACCGATTTTAAAACAGTTTAACAATTATTCTTTAACTGATACACCACAGGAAGAAAACAACAACATTTTTCAACAGGAGCAAAGCAGAATTGCCAACCGGGAACACAGCGGGTTGCCCCCGACGGAACAAGAACTGGCACGGATTATTGCCAATGAGAAGGAAATACATATAGATGCGTTGAGTAGACAGCTGGATTGGGAACCTGGAAAAGTAAGCCAAATCCTTCTCAAGTTGGAAATGAAAGGTATAGTCAGGCAACTTCCGGGCATGTACTATTGTCCGGCGGCCCCTAGCTTCTAAACTTGGGATCTATAAACAGATAATTTGATACCATACTCCCAGTTGCAATACTTTTTCAAATTAGTTAGGGTATATTAAAATCAAAAAACAGGGACTCACACTCATGCAGAAAATTCCGCTCTCATACGCCAAACCGGCCATGGTACTGGCCAAACCGGTAACCAGAAACGATGGGACTGTCTTGATCGGACAGGATACTGAACTATCAAACTCGATAATCAACCGCCTGGAACGGATGGATATAAACGAGATCGTGGTACAGGGTGAACCAGTGGAACTGGATAACGATTCAGCAGGCGGTTCCTTCGGCAAACGGTTGCAAAGAATCGACCATCTCTTTCGCAAACACGGATCAGATGAATGGATGCAGCAACTAAAGCAATTTCTTACAGAATACTTTAAAAGCCGTACACTCTAATATTTCTATCCGGAGGAACAATGCAAGACCTGCAAACAGAACACAAGGGCCAGATTCTAGCTGTAAAAGACCTGCCCACCCTGCCCATAGTATTGGATGAAATCTCCAAACTACTGGAAGACGAAAACGCTTCCCCGGAACAAGTGGCCAAAATAATCTCCAGGGACCAGGTACTTTCAGCCAAAGTCCTCAAAATGGTCAATTCACCCATATATGGTTTTCCCAGACGAATTAACACGATTCAACACGCCATCGTACTTTTGGGTCTTAACGTAATCAGGGGACTGATAATCAGCACTTCTGTTTTTGAAATAATGACCAAAAGCATGATCGGATTGTGGGAACATAGCGTGGGGTGCGCCATAGCATGTAAAATCCTGGCCAAAGAAATCGGATTCAAGGAACCTGAAGAATTTGCTGTAACAGGCCTATTGCACGATATCGGCAAGGTGGTCATTTCTATACAACTTCCCGAAATAAAAAACAATATAGAATCAGAGGTTGAAACGCACGATTTGACCTTTTTCGATGCTGAAAAACAACAGATGGGCTTTGCCCACGACAGGGTGAATGCTTGGCTGGCTGATCATTGGAATCTTCCACTAACTACCAGGGAAGGTATAGCCTATCACCATCGCCCGGGTTCTGCACAATACTACCCGGATTATGCCTATGTTGTACATATAGGAGACTTCCTGGCGCGGTTGATGGAAGTTGGAAGCGGGGGAGACGATCACCTTCCCTATCTCAAACCAGAGGCCCTGAATCATTTCGGACTGGAATTCAAGAACCTGGAAAATATTCTGGATTCATATTCGGAAGAACTCCTGGAAGTATCCGGATTGTCACCCACACTCGACGAATAATACGGCCTTTTTAATTCTAAATTCAATTTGCTAGTGCTTTGTCACACATACTTTGTCGCTTTTACACTAATGTCATTCCGGTCCCTAGATCAAACTACGGAACAGGCTTTGATCCTGAATCCGGATTCTCGTTTATCTTCTTGATTTCGCAGGAATGACGGGGGTAAAATAGAACAGCCCCTGTAGTGTTAAGTTATTCTATTTTAAGCATAAAAGCATAAACTTCGTACAATCTTGTCCAACAGGAACAAGAAAATAGATCAATGTATTGATAAAAAGTCGAACAACGAACCTGGAACGTTTTAATAATGTACCAAAATAGAACCCAAAACTATTTTCTTATCAGCTCAGACCCGGAACTCAAATCCATGCTCCAAGCACTTTGGCCCGGCAAGGTACAATGGAACGTATTTGAACAGGGAAAATCCGCTATTGAAAGAATATTCAACGACCCACCGGATATGTTGATAGTCGACCTCTCCTTACCGGATCTGGACGGCATTGAACTGGTCAAACTGGTTAAAAGCGAAAACGTCTACAGGCAGGTGCCTGTAATTGTCTGTTTGCAGGACACAATACCAGATGAGATCTACGACTTTTCTCAAATCGAGATAGACGACTTCTTCCTGCGCCCGATCTCCACCGAGGAAGCCCAAGCCAGACTGAATCTGGCCTGGCATAGATCCACCCGGGCCCTGGATGCGAACCCCTTGACCAAACTTCCGGGAAACACAACTATAATTCACTATATTCAGGAACTGATCGACAAAAAGTCCGAATTCGCACTTGCCTATTTGGATCTGGACAATTTCAAGGCCTTTAACGATAAATACGGTTTTTCCAGGGGAGATGAGGTCTTGAACATGACAGCCAGGATAATTGTAAACACCATCAAGACTTTTGTAGCTGAAAATGGTTTTATCGGACATATAGGAGGGGATGACTTTGTATTCATACTGTCCCCGGAAAAGATAGAACTGGCCTGCCAAAGCATTATTGAAAACTTTGACAGCATAGTTCCTCTGTTTTTCGATGCAGAGGACCGCGAAAGGGGCTACATCAGCTCTTGTGACAGACAGGGGAACCAACACGAGTTTCCACTCTTAGCCGTATCAATAGCAGTAGTTTTTAACAGTGGCGGAAATCTGGAACACTATGGCCAGGCCTCACAGACCGCCATGAACGTAAAGAAAAAAGCCAAGCAGGACCCCAAGAGCAATTATGTACTGGACAAAAGAACAACTACCTGAAAAATTACACACTTTTCTAAACTATTTACAGGTGCAGAAAGGCCTTAGCCAAAATTCTCTTTCAGCATATTCCAAGGACTTGATCCAATTTGAATCCTTCCTCCGGGAAAACTCCCTTTCACTTGAACATCCGGAAGAAGTCTCCAAACAAAATATCCAGGGTTTCATGGCCAAACTACACAGGCAAAACCTAAACAAGAGCACTGCCTCCAGGAAACTCTCGGCAATTAAACAATTTTTCAGGTATTGCCTGCGCAACAAACTTATGCAAAACAATCCTGCCGGCGGAATAACCAATCCCAAGACCCCCAAAAATCAACCACAACTATTAAACACAGAACAGATATTCTCGATACTAAATAGTTCCTCAAAGCTCGGTCCGCGCGAACTAAGAGATCTTGCTCTTTTGGAAATCCTGTACGGTTCAGGTCTGCGAATTAGTGAAGCCCTGAACCTGGACATAGAGGATTTGGACTTGGGCAAGGCTATTGTCAGGGTAACAGGCAAAGGGCACAAGGAACGTATAGTGCCTTTATCCGCAAAAAGCAACAGTATCTTGCTCAAGTATCTGGAACAAAGGCAGGCATTCAACCCGGAAACGGATGAAAAAGCCCTGTTTCTGGGTTTAAGAGGCAAAAGGCTACAAAGGAGACAGGCCTACAGGATAGTGGGAGAGATGTCCAAACAGGCAGGAATATCCCAGCATATAACTCCTCACCATTTGCGCCACAGTTTTGCCACCCACCTACTGGAAGCTGGAGCGGATTTAAGAGCGGTACAAGAACTCCTGGGTCACTCCAGGCTTTCCACAACCCAACGCTATACACACCTAACTATGCAAAAACTTGTGCAGACCTACGACGATTCCCATCCCAAATCAAATGACTGATTCTTTGCAAATCTTCTCGAAATTACCAGATTCATACCCCCGGGTTAAAGCAAGGAAGCAGTCAATCCTGCAATTGGATATTTCCAGGTGCAATAGATATGCAAAACTTTAAGCAAATAAATTAACAGGAAAATCAAGATGTTAATTTAACTAAAGTAATCCAGTAGCCACATATTTTTCATTAATAAACGTTGCAAGATGGCCCCACAAACTAATACAGATGCTTACATTTAACCAAACAAATTTACCTTGCCTAAAATTATTTTTGGTTTGTTGAAATTTTATAAAAAATAGGTTAAAATTTGTTTATAATATGTTCAGATAAATTAATTACAATATACAAGAACAACCAAGGATCAATCGAATAATAGAATGGATTTACAGTGGCAAGATGCCTTTACAGGGGTCAAGGAACTATCATGGCAAGATTCTCATACATTAAATCGTCCTCTATCATTATCAACACTTCCTAACCTCAAACGTTTCCTGGATTTCATACACATAAAATTTTGTCTTCTCAGGCCTTTCTTTCAAAGAGAGCACTACCCCGTAGTATCTCCCCAGGAAATGTTGCCGTCCTTCGAGTCCAGCTTGTACGAATATACCGATCTCCCCGGATTTAGTCTTGTGGTTCTGGACAGGCCCATAGACTATTTCCAGGAAATCTTTCAGTTCGACATCCTGCACTCTATCGAAGACGTTATCCATGACACAAGTGGTCCTGCCTCTCCCTTCGAGCCAGTAATCATAAAACAAAATCAACTCACTTTTGAAAGCAGGCTACCCAGGTTGCTGCAAGAAGAATTCAACAAAACTTTTGAAAATACGCACAGGATTACTGAACTCACTTCTTACCCCGGGGTACTTGATTTCCTGCTCCATATGGACAGGGCACATGTCTTGGCAAAAAACGGGACCGGTGATTTTTATTTTTCCGGTATTTATGCTTCCTTCCCCTCGGACTTGGACCAGGAGTTGAAAAGATTCGGTTTGAAGATAGGCAAGTTCGCTCCTGGTGATAATCGCAAATACGAATTGAACAGGAACTTTGTATACCAGTTTTTGATGGAATTGTACGGATTTCCGATTTCCGGGGAAAGAAGGACTTCAGCAGCCCTTTTCGGCAGAAAGCTTTTCAAATCCGGAGACAATTTTTTAATACGAGTTTTGGGGCAGTCGGACCGGACAATCACCACCCTGTATACCACCCCTGAAAGCAGGAATTACCCCAAGGTTGAAAAAATAGCACTAGTTTCCCTGGACAAGACTCAAAAAGAAAAAATCAACCAGTTGCGAAAAGGCGGATTCATAATCGGGGAAGAGCAACCAGTAGCTATAGTAAGGGGACACTATCGGCAACACAAATACGACCCCAACAATATCAGAACAGACCGGGCAATGTCCTTGGTAAGCCAGGAAATCATCCATCCCATTACCGGGGAGGTAAATAAATCTGTAAATATACTCAAGGACACAACCTTTATGACGGTCATATTGAATGACATTGTCAAAGGTGAATACTACGGCAGGATTAAATACAAAAGAAACGAAATAATCGAAAACACCGACACACACTCTAAACGCCTGAAAGTATTATATGCTTGGTTGCGCAAAAACCAACGCAGGATTATCGCCTATTCCGACGATTTCTTTGCTAATATCAGCAAAGTACTTGACAATTACCTCCTACATCCTGATTATCACAAAGAATTCCAAGAAAATGCAGAAACATACCAAGAAGTATGGAAGCAATACAAATACTTGCAACAGGCAAGAAAGGTCAAGCTCTTGGAAGACATTCGCAAAAGGAAATACAAGAGACAAAAAAGCAATCACTTACATATACTAAAATATACTACCCAAATCATCCAGGAGTTAAAATTAGAAATCGATTGTTATTTCGACATATTGCTAGAACATGCCATTTATGCAGGGGAAACGATCTTGCACAACCGTTATGTAATCAAAAAATATATTGAACCTCCAAAAGACAACCTGACAAATTACGGCCAAAAGGTCCGCTCGGCATATATAGAGCTCGAGAGGACCCTGAATGAATTAAAGGCTAGAAAAAATTCCTGG